>DASUPA010000001.1:0-3345 GCA_036276335.1 Candidatus Methylomirabilota bacterium
GTCACCACCATGTTCTTGAGCTCGTAGAGCTTCCAGTCGGCCGTGCCGCTGGCGATCTCGAGGTTGAACCAGCTGTTGATCCCGGGACGGAAGTCGAACTGCAGCCGCATGGCGGTGCCGATGTTCTGCGTCTTCACCCAGGCCGAGAACTTGTAGGTCCCCGGCTGGAGCGTGAGCTTGGTGCTCGCGGTGGGCGCGCCGGCGTCCCGCCGGTAGCTGAACGTCCCCGAGTGCTTCGTCAGCTGGTCCATCGTCCAGCCGGAGCCGCCCGACCACGGCGCGGGCGAGCCGGACTCGAACCCGCTGTTCGTGAGCTTGTTCGGTCCAACCGTCACGGTCGGCAGCGCGGTGAGACCGCCGCCGATCAGCGTCGCCGACTGTGCCTGCGCGACGTCCGCCACGGGCGGCGTCCACGTAACCGCCATTACCAAAATCAGAGCTGCTGCCATCAAACGGCGCATGTGCACCCCCAGAAAATTCGATCGTGTACGGCTTACAGATGCGGGAAGCGTTTTTCCCAGGGCGGGGCTCGTCGGCAAGAGGCGCGCCACGGGGGAAGTAGGGCGCAAGTGCCCGGACGACAGACGTTGCAAGTTCTACGTTCGGGTGTCCGACGGCAGCGCGATGACACCTGACGCCGCGCACGCGGACACGTGACGCGCACGACGCCTGCCGAGGCTGTGCAGGCGCCTCACCGAATCCGCCGAAGCGCTTCCGACCGGGCGGCGGTCCGGCGCCGTGGAGCGGGCCTCCGAGGTCTGGTACGGGAATTGCGCCGGGACGCTCGCATGCTCACCATCGTTCGCGAACGTCACCCCGACAAGTCGTGGGACCGCTTCGTCGAGCAGCATCCGGCGGCGACCGTCGCCCACCTGTCCGGATGGGGCCGCGTCGCGGCCGCCGCCTACGGCCACACGCCCGTCGCCATCATGGCCGTCGAGGACGGCGACCCGGTCGGTGTCCTGCCGCTCGTCCTGCTGCGCAGCCGGCTCTTCGGCCGGCGCCTCGTGTCGATGCCGTTCCTCGACTACGGCGGCGTCCTGGTCGCCCCGGGGGCCGCGGAGCCGGGCGTGATCGAGCGCGCCCTGGTGGACGAGGCGCTCGCGGTCGCCCGGGAGACGGGGGCGCAGAGTCTCAGCCTGCGGCAGCTGCACCCGGTCCCCCTTGCCCACCCGACGGCCACCGACCGCGTGACCATGCTGCTCGCCCTGACGACGGCCGACGCCGTGTGGAAGGCGCTGCCGTCGGAGCGGCGGAACCGCGTGCGCAAGGGCGAGAAGAGCGGCCTGGAGCCCGCCTGGTGCGGCGCCGAGGCGCTGGACGACTTCTACCGGGTCTTCGCCGTCAACATGCGGGACCTGGGGTCGCCCGTGCACAGCCGCGCGTTCTTCCGGCTCATCCTCGAGGAGCTCGGCGAGACCGCGCGCGTGCTGCTGGTGCGCGACCGCGGCGGCCGCGCCGTCGGCGCCGCCGTGTGCCTCTTCTTCGGCGACACGGTGATGATGTCCTGGGTGTCGTCGCTGCGCGAGGCCTTCGCCCTGTGTCCGAACTTCGTCCTCTACTGGGAAGTGATCCGCTACGCGTGCGCCGGCGGCTATCGCCTGTTCGACCTCGGCCGCTCGTTCAAGAGCGCCGGCACCTACGAGTTCAAGCGGCAGTGGGGCGCGCGGCCACACACGCTGCCGTGGATCTTCGTCGACACCGTCCCCGGCGCCGGCGCCTCCGTCGAGCGCGACACGCACCGCTACGCGCCGCTGGTCCGCGCGTGGAAGCACCTGCCCGTGCCGGCCGCCAACGTGCTGGGGCCGTGGATCCGGGGCCAAGTGCCGAATTGAGCCCCACCGTCTCCATCGCCGTGCTCAACTACCAGCGGCGCGACGCGCTCCGTCGCGCCCTGGCGGCCGCCCGCCAGCAGCGCTGGCCCTCGCTGGAGATCATCGCGGTGGACAACGCCTCCACCGACGGCTCGCGCGAGATGGTTCGCGACGAGTTTCCCGACGTGCACCTCGTGACGCTGCCACGGAACATCGCCGCCGCGGCGCGCAACGAGGGCGTCCGGGCCGCCAAGGGCGAGCTCGTCTTCACGCTCGACAACGACGTGCTCTTCACCACCCCCGACGACGTCGCCCGGGGCGTCGCCGTCTTCGAGCGCCACCCGCGCGCGGCCGTCGTGAGCTTCGCGATCCTCGGGCCCGACGGCGCCCTCTCGCGCCGCGACTGGTGCCACCCGCGCGACTGCCGCCGGTGGGCCGAGACGGAGTTCCTCACCGACTACGTGCTGGAGGGCGCGTCCGCGTGCCGCCGCGACGCCTTCCTCGCCAGCGGCGGCTACTGGGAGCCCCTGTTCATCGGTCACGAGGGCTGGGACCTCGCCCTGCGGCTGCTGGACGCCGGCCATGACCTCGTCTACGCGCCGTCGGTCCGAGTCCAGCACATGGTCGACCAGACCGCGCGGCCGTCCAGCCGCATCTACTACACGTTCACGCGGAACGCGGTCTGGATCGCGCTCCGCTCCAAGCGGCCGTCCGACGCGGCGCGGTCGATCGGGCGCGACCTGATCCTCATGGCGTTCGCCGCCGTGCGCGCCGGCGAGCCCGGCGCATGGTGCCGGGGCGTCCTCGACGCCATCCGTGGCGCGCCGCGGGCGCTGGCGACGCGGCGGCCGATTTCGAGGACGACGGAACGACGGCTCCGGTCCCTGCGCGCCCTCAAGCCGTCGGTGGTCTCGCGCGCCGCCCGCCACCTGCGCGAGCGGCTGATCTAGCTCATCCGTCCACCCGCGTTCCACGCGCTTGGCACGGAACGTGGATCGTGATGACGCATGCGACATCCCGCGGTCGCGCTCTCGTCGATCTCTGACCCGGTGCCGCTCGGCCTCGATGCCCGGATGCGCCTGCGCCTTCCTCTCGACCGCTGACCGGCCGACCCATGCTCCATGTCCGGACCGTCGAGGAGGCCGGCGAGTGGAACTCGCTCGTCCGCCGGCTGCCGGCGGCGGACGTCCGGCAAGGCTGGGAGTGGGGCGAGCTCCAGCGGGAGCTCGGCTGGCGCCCGCTCCGCGTTGCGGCCTCGGCCGACGGCGAGCCGGTGGCGGCGATGTCGGTGCTCGTGCGCCGGGTCCCGGGCGTCGGCACGCTCGCGTACGCGCCACGCGGTCCGGTGCTGGACCCGACGTGCGCGGGGTCGTGGTCCGCGCTGCCCGCGCTCGCGGACGTGGTCCGCCGGGAGACCCGGGCCGTCTTCCTCCGCGCGAGCCCACCCGCCGTCGAGGGCGATCGCGCGTGGATGCCGCTCGAATCGACCGGGTTCCGCCGCGTGCCGGAGCTCTGGTCGGTGTGGAACACC
>DASUPA010000002.1:0-11063 GCA_036276335.1 Candidatus Methylomirabilota bacterium
CACCGCCGACGGAAGCCGCGTCCTCGACCCGCCGCCCCTGCCCGCCGATCAGCCCGACGGCCCCACCCACTTCCTGGCCTGCGTCCGGGACGGCCGCGAGATCGAGCGCTTCTGCGCCGCCGACGTCGGCTGCGACGTGCAGGAGGTCATCGCCGCCGCCCAGCGCTCGAGCGCCACCGGCCGGCGCGTCGAGCTGCCGCTGGCGGAGTAGCTCAGCCGCGCTCGAGGATGTGCAGGCCGCGGCCGCGGTCGATGACGTAGATCAGGCCGCGGTCGTCCACGCAGACGTCGTTGGCGCACACGCGGGCCTGGCCCGGTGGCGGCTCCGGCAGGAAGTGCGCGACCTCACGCGGCGCGTGCGGGTCGGCGATGTCGACGACGCGCAGGCCGTGCGCGAACCACGCTACCGGCACCTCGGTGGACGTGATGTGCTCGACGGGCTGGTGGCAGCCGGTGAACTCCGGCTGCGGCGTGCCGTCGATCCCCGCCACCTGGAACGACGCGAACGGCACGGGCCGCGTCTCGTCCGTGATGTCGACGAGCCACAGGAACGACGGCGGTCCCGGCTCGAGCTTGGCCACGTCCTCGTCGGCCACCAGCAGCACGCGGCGGCCGCGGAGCGGGAACGGCACCGGCAGCGCCGTGTGCGTGGGCGTGATGAAGGGCGGGCTCCAGTCGAGGCCGGACACGAGGCGCGGCTTCGCCATGTCGGCGATGTCGAGGATGACGAAGCCGCCGTGCCAGTAGGAGACGTAGAGCCGGTTCCCCTGGCGGATCGGGTGATGGCAGCGGTGCTGCCGGCCGCGCCACGACGGCGTCTCGCCCCCGGCCGTCCACTGCCCGGGCATCCACCAGCGCCCGACCTCGGTCGGGCGCGCGGGGTCGGCGAGGTCGAGGATCATCACGATGTTGCCGACCCAGCCGTCCATCTCCGGCGAGACGTAAGCGTAGCGGCCGTCGAAGGTGAACCGGTGGACGCCAGCGCCGCCGCAGCGCCAGAACGCGATCTCCCGCGGCTTCTCCGGATTCGACACGTCCCAGATGCCCAGCCCGCCCGCGAACTCGCGCGGCGCCTCGCTGGCCGGCTGCGCCTCCCGGTTGACCAGCATCAGGCCATGGCCCGCGCGGACCTTGTGCGAGTGGGTGCCCGGCGGCACCGACAGCGTCGCCAGCGCCCGGGGCGCCGACGGGTCGGCGACGTCCACCAGCGTGGTGCCGTGCGGCGCCTTCATGTGGGCGACGTAGGCGACCCGGCCGTCGACCACCACCTGCCCGCCGCCCGGGCAGTCGAACCACGCGACCTGCCGCAGCCCCTCGGCGGTCACCGTCCGTCCTGGGGGCCCCGAAATGGCCCCCAGACCCCCAGCGCTCGGCCGCGCCCCGGCGGAGCCGTGGCGCGCCTCGGCGTCCGCGCTTGCACGCTCACCGCACACCCGGGACAGGCGCGCGCCGGGCGCCCGCCGATCCGTGGTACTGTCCCGGGACCGTTCGAGCTCGGGCCCCGGGAGGAGGCATGAAGCGGATCGTCTTCCTGATCGCCTTCGTTCTCACCGCCGTGAACTAGGGCTACCGCGCGGCCCCGGCCGCCTCCGGCATCCGCTCGACGACGACCGTCGGGTGAACGGCCGGCGAGTAGATCTCGAGGATCTCGAGGTCGTCCGAGCAGTCGAGCTCGTTGTGCACGATGTTCGGCGGCTGCAGCACGCAGTCGCCCGCGTGGAAGGTGTGCTCGCCCTGGCCCTCGTAGACGAACTTGATCCAGCCCTTGAGCACGTAGAACATCTGGAAGTCGCACTCGTGCCGGTGCAGCCCGGTCGTGTGCAGGTCGTGGGCGCCGGCGGCGTCGGCCTTGATGCGGATGACGTGGGCGCGGAACTTGCCGTGCGTGGCCTTGGCAATGCCGAGATCGCGGTACTCCATGAAGCTGCGCAGGCCGGGGGTGTAGACGGCGTCCCGGGCGAGGCTGGCGCTGAAGAGCTGTTGCGGGTCACCCATGGCGGCTCCTCCTCTGAACGGCGGATCGTGCGGGGGCGGTCGCGAGCAGAGTGTAGCAAGATCCGCTGACGAATGGAGGCCGGGTTCCCCATGAGGACGATCGACGTTCACGCGCACGTGGTCCCGCAGGCGATGTGGCGCGCGGCCGACGCGAAGCGGGAGTGGTACGGCTACCGGCACGAGCCGGGCGACGGCATCGGCACCGTGGTCGGCGGCGGCCGGCGCATCCTCTTCGCCTCCCCCAAGGTGCGCCTGACCCCCGAGGAGCGGCTCCGGGACATGGACGCGCAGGGCGTGGACGTCCAGGTCCTGTCCATCCACACGCCGTTCTTCGGCTACCACCTCGATCCCGCGCAGGGGCGGCAGCTCGCGCGGGAGGTCAACGACGAGATCGCGGACATGATCCGGCAGCATCCGCGGCGCTTCGCGGGCCTCGGCACGCTGCCCGTGCAGGACGTCAAGGCGGCCATCGACGAGCTGGAGCGCGCGGTCACCGTGCTGGGCCTGAAGGGCGTCGAGCTCGACACGGTGGTGAACGGCGAGAACTGGGACGAGCCGACGTTCCTGCCGCTGTTCAAGGCGGCCGAGGCGATGGGCGCGCTGCTCTTCTTCCACCCGCAGCCGCAGCACAACTTCATGATGCAGCGGTCGAGCCGCCACGGGCTGCCGAACAGCCTGGGCGTCATCGTGGAGGACGCCATCGTGGTGGCGGTGCTCATCCTGGGCGGCATCCTCGACGCGTGTCCGGGGCTCAGGGTCTGCGTCGCCCACGGCGGCGGCCCCGCCTGCTATGCGATGGGGCGGATCGACCGCAGCTGGCACGGCACGCCGGCCGAGCGGCGCACCATCCCGCAGCCGCCCAGCACCTACCAGCGTCGGCTCTACTACGACACGGTGGTGGGCAGCGAGAAGGCGCTCCGGCTCCTGCTCGACGAGGTCGGCGCCGACCGCGTCGTCCTCGGCAGCGACTGGCCGTTCGTGCCGTGGCATCCCTCCCCCGTCGCCTGGGTGCAGAAGCTCGAGACCGTCACCCCGGACGAGAAGGAGAAGATCCTCTGGAAGAACCTCGAGTCACTGCTGAAGCTGTAGGCGCTCGAGGAATGCGCGCCAGGCCGCCCAGTACTCGGACCAGGCGGCCTCCATGTCGTAGTGGCGGCCGTCGCGGATGGTGAGGAACGTCTTCGGCTCCGGCGCGGCCTCGAAGATGGCGCGGCCCTGCGCGTGCGGCACCACATCGTCGGCGTCGCCGTGGAGGACCAGCAGCGGCGCCCGCAGACGCGGCACCTTGACCAGCGAGTCCCAGCGGGTCCGGAAGAGGTAGCCGGCGCCGGGCAGCACCGCGTTCGCCATCGCCCGTACCGACGTGAACGGCGACTCGAGCACCACGCCGCGCGGCGGGTGCGCGAGCGCCAGGTCCACGGTGACGGCCGCGCCCAGCGACCGGCCGTAGTACACGAGGCGCTCGGCGGCCACGCCCTCGCGCAGGAGCGCGGCGCGCGCGGCGAGCGCGTCGCGCACGAGCCCGGCCTCCGACGGCACGCCCTCGCTCCGGCCGTAGCCGCGGTAGTCGTACATGAACAGGCCGACGCCCAGCTGGTCGTGGAGCAGGCGCGCGATGCTGACGCGGTCGCCGATGTTGCCGCCGTTGCCGTGTGAGTAGAGCAGCGTGGTGGCGCGGCGGCCGGGAATCAGCCACCCGTGGAGCCGCACGCCGTCCGCGGCCGTGAAGCCGAGGTCCTTGAAGTCGAGCCCCGCGCTCGCGGGGTCGGCGGCGAGCGTCCGCGAGGGGTAGTAGATGAAGCGGCGCTCCAGGGACTCGCGGCAGCCGGACGTCATGCCGGCAAGGGCGACCAGCACCAGCAGGTGCTTCAACGACCCTCGCGCCGGGCCGCCGCGTACGCCTCGTCGATGAGGCGCACGACGGGCAGCAGGTCGTGCACGCTGATCGGCGGCGGCGCGCCGCGCCGCCAGTGGTCCAGGATGTCGCGCACGCAGTCGCGGTAGAGCGGCGCCGGGCTTCCCGGCAGCGTCTCCTCGCCCTGCGCCGTGATGAGCCGCATCGTGCCGTCGTGATAGAGGATGAGGATCGCGTCGCGGCCGGCGATCTTCCACTCGCCGTCCGAGCCGTCGTACGGAACGGTGTTGCCGACCTCGACCGTGCCGAGGACGCCGCCGGCCGAGCGCAGCAGGACGGAGGCGTAGTCCTCGACGCGCTGCCCGTGCGCGCGCGCGCTGAGCTGCGCGCCTACCACGCGGGCCTCCTCGCCGGTCAGGACGCGGAAGAGGTCCAGCAGGTGGGAGCCGAGGTTGCGCAGGCAGCCGCCGCCCGCCGCCGCCGGATCGAGCATCCACGCGGAGTGCCACGCCGGGTACCGCGCGGAGGTCGGCCGGTTGAGGCGGAAGTAGAGATGCGACAGCGGACCGAAGCGGCCCTCGGCCAGCATCCGGCGCGCGCGGGCCACGAAGGGCTGGTAGCGCTGGGACAGCGGCACCGCGACGAAGGCCTGCTTGGCCCGCGCCCTGTCGGCGATCGCCTGGACCTCGGCGGCGCTGACGCCCATCGGCTTCTCCATCAGGAACGGGTAGCCGGCGTCGAGCAGTGCGTGCGCCGTCGCCGCCATGCGATCGTGCCGGCCCAGCGCGACGACGAAGTCGGGGCGCGTGGCGTCGAGCATCGCGCGGGCGTCGGTGAAGACGGGCGGACCGCCGAGGGCGGCGGCGCGCGCGGCGACGACGGAAGCGTCGGGATCGTGCAGGCCGACGAGCTCCACGCCGTCCATCTCCGTCAGCAGGCGGAGATACGCGGCGTCGTGCAGCGAGTGCCAGTGGCTGACCTCGACGGCGGCGACGCGGATGACCGACATGGTCGACTGGCGCGGATGATAGCATCGCGGCGCGAGGGCCGACGGCGTGAGGACCGACCTGCTGCTGATCCCGATGAGCGCCCGCTGGGCAGACCTGCGCGCCGCTGCACTGGCCGCGGAGGACGCGGGCTTCGACGGCCTCTGGACGTGGGATCATCTGCGCGATCCCGGCGCCGACGGCGGACCCGGCGTGCCCGAGGCCTGGACGGTGCTGAGCGCGCTGGCCGAGGTCACCCGTCGCGTCGCGCTCGGCCCGCTCGTGCTGAACGTCGCCAACCGCCAGCCGGGACTCCTCGCCAACATGGCCGCGACGCTGCAGACGGTGTCCGGGGGCCGCCTCCTGCTGGGCCTCGGCGCCGGCGGCAATCGCCGCACGCCCTACGCCGCCGAGCAGGCGGCGCTCGGGCAGCCGGTGGCGGCCGACGCCGTGCGGGCGCAGCGCGTCGTCGACGCGATCGGGACGCTCCGCCGCTTCTGGTCCGGCGACACCGGCTTCCTGCGCCCGGAGCCGGCGCCGCCGCCGATCATCGTCGGGGGCTTCGGCCCGCGCATGGCGGCGATCGCCGGCCGACACGCGGAGGGCTTCAACACGCAGGCGCTTCATCCCCAGCTGGGGGACCTCGTCCGGCGCGCGCGGGCGGAGCACGCGGCGGCGGGACGTGGCGGGTCGCCGTTCGTCGTGACGGTGTTCGCGGGGCTCGAGCCGGCGTGGCTCCGGGCCGACTCGCGCGCGCGACAGCGGCTCGACCAGGTCGGCGTCGACCGGCTGATCCTGCTGCTCTCTCCGCCCTTCGACGCCGGCGAGATCCGGCAGGCGGGACGGCTGCTCAGCGAGGCGAGGTCGCGGGACGCGTGACCCAGCGGACATGGCGCCGGCCGTCGTCGATGCGCAGCGCGACGACGGCGGCGGCGGTCAGCACCGCGCACGCGATGGCGTAGATGAGCCCGTAGCCGCCGGTCGCCTCGAACAGCGCGCCCGCGGCCCAGGACCCGAGGGCCGCGCCCGTCTGGTGCACGAGGAAGATCGCGCCGAGGATCGTGCCCACCGAGAAGCGACCGTAGATGTCGGCGGTGAGCGCCGAGGTCATGGACATCGAGCCCGCCAGCGTGATGCCGCCGACGACGGCGACGAGGAGCATCGCCACCGGGTTGTCGCGGATGAGGAACAGCGCCGCGAAGACGGCGGCGCGGCCGCCGTAGATCGCCGCCAGCACGGGCCGGCGGCCGAGACGGTCGGACGCGGGGCCGAGCAGGAGCGTGAAGAGGATGCTCGCCCCGCCCAGCACGCCGAACGTCCACGATGCGAAGAGCGGCGTGTAGCCGTGATCGGTCAGCATCGGCACGCCGTGGGCGGACAGCAGGCTCATCGAGAACCCGCACGTGAAGAAGGAGCCGGAGAGCTGCCAGAAGGCCACGGTGGTGGCGGCGGTGGAGACCGGCGTGCGGTCCGCCTTCACTGTCGCCGCCGCGGCGACGGGAGCGGCGCCGTCCGGCTCGAGCCCCATCGACTCCGGCGACTCCCGGACGACCCACGCGCACAGCGGCAGCAGGCACGTGAGCACGAACACGCCGATGGCGATGTACGTGGCCCGCCAGCCGAGCGTGAGGATCATCCACGCCACCGTCGGCACCATCAGGCTCATGCCGGCCATGGCCGCGCTGCCGAGGACGGAGACCGCGGTGCCGCGGCGGGCGACGAACCAGCGCGAGACGACGGCGTTGGCGACCACCGGGCCGGTCGCGGCCAGACCGACCGAGGCGAGCACACCGTACACCGCCGCCAGCTCCCACAGGGTGCGGCAGTACGCCGTGAGCACGAGCGCGGCGGCGAGCACCACGCAGCCGGCGGTCGTCACCAGCCGCGCGCCCAGGCGATCGACGAGCGCGCCCACCGCCGGCATGAAGGCGCCGTAGAGGAAGAGCCCCAGCGCGATCACCAGCGAGAAGCTCGCGCGATCGACCTGGAGGTCGGCCACCATGGGCTTGAGGAACGGCCCCACCGCGTGCCGGATGCCCGCGGACGCGAAGACCAGCAGCGAGAACACCGCGGTGACGTGCCAGCCGTAGAAGACGCGGTCGCGCGGCATCTAGGCGCCCGCCTGGCGCAGGAGCGCCGCGCACCGGTCGAGCACCGGCAGCACCTCGTCGGCCTTCGCCGGCGGGAGGCTGAAGACGACGCGGGCCACGCCAGCGTCGCGGTAGCGCGCGATGAGGTCGGCGTCTTCCGGCACGCCGAAGATCGTCACGGGCAGCGACGCCGGGTCGCGCCCGGCCTCCACGACGAGCTTGTGGAACTGCGGCAGCAGGCCGAGCACGTCGCCGTACTGCGGCCGCCGCGCATGCGGCACCCAGCCGTCGCCGAAGGCGATCGCACGGCGCGCGCCGTGCGGGAAGGCGCCGCCGACGATCACCGGGGGATGCGGCTTCTGCACCGGCTTGGGCCACGTCATCATCGGCGGGAAGTCGACGAGCTGGCCGTGGTACTCGGGCTTCGAGGTGGTCCAGATGATCTTCATCGCCTCCACGCGCTCGCGCATGACGCGGAAGCGCGACGCGAAGTCGGTCCCGTGGTCGGCCATCTCCTCGGCGTTCCAGCCGGCGCCGATGCCGAAGAGGAAGCGCCCGCCCGAGACCTGGTCGAGGCTGGCGACCTGCTTGGCGGTCTGGATCGGATCCCGCTGCACGACGAGGCAGACGCCGGTGGCCACCTGGAGCCGGGTGGTGGCCGCGGCGGCCGCGGCCAGCGTGACGAAGGGGTCCATGACGTCGTAGTACTTCTTCGGCAGCTCCCCGCCCTGCGGGAACGGCGTGCGGCGCGACAGCGGGATGTGCGAGTGCTCGGGCGCCCACAGCGAGCCGAACCCGCGCGCCTCGAGCGCGCGCCCCAGCTCGACGGGACCGATCGAGTAGTCGGTGAAGAAGATCGCGGCGCCGGCGTCCATGCCCTACGCCGGCAGCCGGTCGCCATCCGGCGGCGGCGCGATCTCGAACGCGTTGGCGACGCCGGCCACCAGCGCGAAGTAGTGGACCGCGGTCGTGACCTCCACCATCCACGCGGCGCCGTGTCGCCGGTGCAGCCGGTCGAAGAGCGCCGGGTCGGTGCGGGGGCCGCGCACGCTCCCGAAGACCTTCACCACCGTGTCCACCGCGGCGTGGTGCTCGGCGGGCACGTCGGTCTTGCCGGTGACGGGCGTGAGGCGGGGCATTGGCGGCTCCTTTCTACTCGCTCAGCGGCACGACCGCGTACACGCGCGGCTGGTCGCCGACCACGCGCGTGACGTGGCCGCGGCCCGTCAGGTCCTCGGCCAGGACGACGTCGCCGGGCTCGACGCGGACGACCGTGCCGTCGCCGACCTCGATCTCGGCCGTGCCGGACAGCGAGATGGCGTACTGCCGCCGGGGCGCGCAGTGCCAGTCGAGGACATAGCCCGCCGGCGCCTCGCGGAAGACGATGCCCTGTGCCGGCTGCATCGCGCTGCTCTGCCCGTGCGCGCCCTCGACGTCGACGAAGGGCTTCATGGCCAGCGGCAGCTCGGCGACGTGCGACTCCCCGTCGTCACCGCTGTAGACCCGCCACATCCGCGCCGCACGCTTCACCAGACGCGATGATACTGCGTTTCCGGGCGAGCCGGCTCACATGTGGGCGACCGCACGTACGGTCAGGGATATGTCAGCAGCCCGACCGCGCGAGCGGCCGCGCTCAGGCGCGCATCGAATGACGCGATCGACGCCGCCTGCATCGACGTCGCCATCGCGAGGTGAAGGGCATCCGCGGCACGAAGCGGAGTCTCCATCAGCGTCAGCAGAAACTGCTCGGCGCGTCGGTGGATCTCCTGCGTGAGCTCGACACGCATGAACACGCGCGCCTCGAGCGCATCGACGACGGCGCGGTGGACGCGGCGGGCTGCGTCCCTCGTCAGCGCGCCCTGACGCAGCCGGCGCGACACTGCCGAGACCAGCTCCGTGATAGCCAGGTCGGAGACGAGCAGGTCGGCGCGCCCCTCCAGGGCTCGGTTGAGCTCGTCGCTTCCGAGCTCGCGGAAGTACAGCTTGAGAAGCGCACTCGTGTCGCAGTACAGAGGCCCGGGCAGCCCGAATTCGTATGGTGCGGGTCGCTCGCGAACGCTTCGCGGCGCGCGGCGCCTAGACGCGATCGTCGCGTTCCTGTTCGACCGTGGCGGATAGTGGTGGATCGAGGACGGGCATCTTCCGACGAAAGGCCCGCAGGTCCGGCACGCCTTGACCGCGACCTCGGTCCGGCGGAACGAGCTTCGCGACCGGACGTCCCCGTTCCGTGATGACGACCTCGCGGCCCTTCTTGACCTCGTCCAGGAGCGCCGAGAGGTTCTGGCGAGCAGTCCGGACACCGGCAACGCGCATGACAACAGTGTGCTACATGTAGCACATGGCGTCAAGGCAGATGCCTGAGGTACCGTACGCTGCGATGGCTTCTGCTCCACACGTGGCTCCCGCCGCCCTGCGCGCGTGCTGGCATCCCGCCGCCTACGCGACGGACGTGGGCGCCGCCCCGCGCGCGACGACGTTGCTCGACGAGCCGCTGGTGCTCTGGCGGGACCGTGGCGGCGTCGTGCGCGCGTTCCGGGACGTCTGCGTGCATCGCGGGACGGCGCTGTCGCTGGGCCGCGTCGAGGGCGACGAGATCGTCTGCGGGTACCACGGCTGGCGCTATCGCGGCGACGGCGCGTGCACGGCGATCCCCCAGCTGGCCGAGCCGACCCGCGTGCCGGCCCGGGCGCGCGCCGTCGCGTACGCGGCGACCGAGCGTCACGGCATCGTGTGGGTGGCGCTGGAGCCGCCGCGCTGGCCGATCCCGGAGGTCCCGGAGCTCGACGCGGAGGGATGGCGCACCGTGCGCGCGGGACCGTTCGCCTGGGCCTGCGACGCCTCGCGGCAGGTGGAGAACTTCACCGACTTCGGCCACTTCGCGTTCGTCCACGCCGGCCTGCTCGGCGACCCGGACAACGCCGTGGTCGCTCCGCACCAGGTGCAGGTCGACGGGCACGTCCTCCGGTACGCCTACGGGCGGCCCGATGCGCCGGACACCGACGAGTTCCCCGTCTTCGCCGCCGGTGAGCGCAAGGACGCCACGCGGCGCACGCGCTACGCGCTTCACCTGCCGTACACGATCGTGGAGCACATCGACTGGGGCGGGCGCGACGGGCTCGTCTACGTCTTCGCCTCGCAGCCGGTCGCCGCCGACCGGTGCGTCGGCTACTGCCTGGTCGCGCGCAACTACAACCTGGAGCAGCCGGACGACGTGCTGCAGGCGTTCGAGCGCACCATCTTCGGGCAGGATCAGCGCGTCGTGGAATCCCAGCGGCCCGATCGCGTGCCCTTCGACCTGGCCGACGAGCTCCACCTCACCTTCGACGCCGTGGCCGTCGCCTACCGCCGCGCGATGCGCGCGCACGGGCTGGGCTGAGCGGCCGGCCGCGCGGGTCCCCCACCGGGGCTTGACGCCGGACGCCTTTGGGAAGATTCTCTGGCGCACCATGAAAACGCTGCGTGTCCTCACGGTGCTCGTCCTCGTCGCCCTGGCTGCCGCCGCCGGCGCCCAGGAGGTCCTCAGCAACGACTCCGTCATCGCGATGAAGAAGGCCGGCCTCTCCGACGCCGTCATCCTCGCGAAGATCCGGAGCAGCCAGTCCAAGTTCGACACGAGCACGCAGGGGCTCGTGGGCCTCAAGCAGGCGGGGCTCTCGGACTCGATCATCGAGGCGATGGTCGGCGCCGGCGGCCCGGCCAGGCCCGCGGCCGCGCCACCCGTGGCCGCGACGCCGGGCGCCGGCGGCGCGGCCGCGGCAACCCGCGAGACGATCTTCCATCTCAAGGGCGCCCAGTACGTCGAGCTGGCGCCGGCGGTCGCCTCCATCGAGACGAACTTCCAGTTCTTCAGCTCCAAGAGTGAGCTGGTGCTCAAGGGCCGGAAGGCGCCGTACCGGGTGAGCGACGGTCAGCCGGTGTTCTTCAGCGCGTGGGCGCCGAACGAGGTCCCGCTGGTGAAGCTCAAGCCGGGCGACAAGCACGACGACCGCAATCTCAAGTTCTCCAGCGGCGCCTTCATGCCGTACGGCGGCACGCAGAAGACGGGCGTCCGCAGCGAGGACGTCATCGCCGTCGACTCGGAGAAGGATGCGCGCGGCCTCTACCGGCTGAAGCCGAAGGAGCCGCTGAAGCCGGGCG
>DASUPA010000003.1:0-6494 GCA_036276335.1 Candidatus Methylomirabilota bacterium
GCGATGATGTCCTTCGCCACCGCGTCGAACTTCTCGCGCTCCGTCTTGTACACGACGTCCGGCGCGTTGACGCGGAGGAGCGGCCGGTTGGTCGGGATCACGGTGACGTCGAGCTTGTAGATCTTGGCGAATTCCTCCGCCTCCGTCTCCGCGGTGCCCGTCATTCCCGCCAGCTTCTCGTACATGCGGAAGTAGTTCTGGAAGGTGATGGTGGCGAGCGTCTGGTTCTCGCGCTCGATGCGCACGCCTTCCTTGGCCTCCACCGCCTGGTGCAGCCCGTCCGACCAGCGCCGCCCGGGCATCATGCGCCCGGTGAACTCGTCGACGATGATGACCTCGCCGTCCTTCACCACGTAGTCGACGTCCCGCCGGTAGAGGGCGTGGGCGCGGAGCCCCTGCTGGACGTGGTGGAGGATCGTGATGTGCTGGGGGTCGTAGAGATTGTCCACGTTGAGCAGGCGCTCGCACGAGGCGATCCCCTGCTCCGTCAGCGACACCGCCTTCGACTTCTCGTCGACGATGAAGTCGCCCTCGCGCTGCTCCTCGATCTCCGAGAGCTTGCCCTCGACGATCGTGGCCGCCCGCTTCAGCTTCGGGATGATGCGGTCGATCTTGTAGTAGAGCTCGGTCGACTCCTCGGCCGGTCCGGAGATGATGAGCGGCGTGCGCGCCTCGTCGATGAGGATCGAGTCGACCTCGTCGACGATCGCGTAGTGCAGGTGTCGCTGGACGAGCTCGTCCAGCGAGAAGCGCATGTTGTCGCGCAGGTAGTCGAAGCCGAACTCGTTGTTGGTGCCGTAGGTGATGTCGCAGTGATAGGCGGCGCGGCGGTCGATCGGTCGGAGCGCCGACAGCCGGATGTCCGGCGTCGCGTAGCTCGGGTCGAAGCGGAACGACGCCTCGTGCTGGATGACGCCGACGGAGAGCCCGAGCGCGTGATAGAGCGGGCCCATCCACTGTGCGTCGCGCTTGGCGAGGTAGTCGTTGACGGTGACGATGTGGACGCCCTTGCCGCTGAGCGCGTTCAGGTACGCAGGCAGGGTGGCCACGAGCGTCTTGCCCTCGCCGGTGGCCATCTCGGCGATCTTGCCCTGGTGGAGGACCATGCCGCCGATGAGCTGCACGTCGAAGTGACGCATCCCGAGCGCGCGCCGCGCCGCCTCGCGGCACACCGCGAAGGCCTCCGGGAGGACGTCGTCGACGCCGGCGCCGTCGGCCAGACGCTTGCGGAGCTCGTCGGTCTTGTTGCGGAGCGCGGCGTCGTCCAGGGCCTGCGTGGCGGGCTCGAGCGCGTTGACGCTGGCGACGACCGGCATCATCCGCTTGACGTCCCGCTCGTGCTTGGTACCGAAGATGGCCTTCAGGATCGCATCGAGCATCGGGTCCTCATTATACGCCCCGGCCTCGTCGCCGACCGCCGAGCAACTCGCGCGCGTGGTCGAGCGCGGCGGCGCTCCCCGCCTCGCCGCCGAGCATTCGCGCGATCTCCCGGACGCGCGCGTCGCCGGCGAGCGGCGTGGCGGCGGCCCGGGTCCGGCCGCCGCGCACGGCCTTGCTGACCTGCACGTGGTGCTGCGCGAGCGCGGCGATCGGCGCCAGGTGCGTCACGCAGAGCACCTGGCGGCCGTCGGCCGCCGCGGCGAGCGCCTGTCCCACGACGGCCGCCACGCGGGCGCCGATCCCCGCGTCCACCTCGTCGAAGACGAGGGTGGGAACACGATCGGCGCGCGCGAGCACCGCCTCCAGCGCGAGCATCGTGCGCGACAGCTCACCGCCCGACGCCACGCGCGCCAGCGGCCGGACTTCCTCGCCCGGGTTCGTGGAGAGCAGGAACTCCACGCGATCGAGGCCACGCGCCGACACCTGCTCCGGGGCCAGGCGCTCGAGGCCGATCCGGAAGGCGGCGCGCTCCATCCCGAGCGCCCGCAGCTGCCGCTCGGTCTGCGCGGCGAGGCGCTCCGCCGCCACCGCCCGGCGCTCGGAGAGGCCGGCCGCCGCGGAGGCCAGCTCCGCGTCGAGCGCGGCCACCGTCCGCTCCTGCGCCGCCAGCACCTCGTCGTGGCGGGCCAGGCGATCGAGCTCCTCGGCCGCCGCGTCGCGATGTCGCAGCATGGCGGCCTCGGAGTCGCCGTACTTCCGCCTCAGCCGGAGGAGCGCGTCGAGACGCTCGTCGATGGCCTCGAGGCGGCCCGGCTCCACGACGAGCCCGTCGCGCAGCCCGCGAAGCGCGGCCAGCACCTCCTCGACCTGGACGCGAGCCGCCTCCAGGCCGTCCAGCGGCGCGGAGAAGGCCGGGTCGAGCCGCCCGAGGTCGCCGAGCACGCGCATGGCGCGCCCGAGCGCGCTCGTCACCGACGTCGCGTCCTCGTCCAGCAGGGCCGCCGCCTCCGCCAGGCCGGCCGCGAACCGCTCGGCGTGCTGGAGGCGGCGACGCTCTCCGCGCAGCTCCTCCTCCTCGCCGACCCGAAGGCGGGCCGCATCGAGCTCCGACACCTGGAACCGCAGCAGGTCCTCCCGCTGCACGCGGTCGCGCTCCGCGCCGCGCAGGCGCTCCGCGTCCTCGCGGGCGGCCCGGGCCCTCGCGTACAGCGCGGCCACGCGCTCGGCGAGCTCCTCGACGTCGGCGAAGCGATCGAGGACGGCGAGCTGCCGTGCCGGCTCCAGCAGCCGCTGGTGCTCGTGCTGCCCGTGCACGTCGACCAGCTGGTCACCCAGACGCTCCAGCAGCGCCACCGTCACCGGCGAGTCGTTGACGAATGCCCGGTGGCGGCCGGCGCGCGTCAGCTCCCGGCGGACGACGATCTCGCCGTCGTCCCCGGCCAGGCCGGCATCGCGAAGGACGCCGATCGCGCCGCCCCCCTTGTCGACCTCGAACACGGCCTCCACGGTTGCCGCCTCTGCCTCGGCCCGGATGACGTCGGTCTGCGCACGGCCGCCGCGCACCAGCAGGATGGCGTCGATCAGCATGGACTTGCCGGCGCCGGTCTCGCCGGTCAGGACGTTCAGGCCGGGGGTGAAAGCGACGGTGACGTTCTCGACGAGGGCGAAGTTGCGGATCCGCAGCTCGCGCAGCATCCGCCCGACTCTAGGTCAGCGCGGCGCCACGCTCAAGCGTATTCCCTGCAATACTATCGCTCCCCCCACTTGAGCTTGCTCCTCAGCACGGTGAAGAAGTCCGTGCGCGGAAACCGGAGGAGCCGGACCCGCGCGGGAGCCTTCTCCACCTGCACCGTATCGTGCTCCCGCAGGTGGACGCCGACCTGCCCGTCGACGGTCAGCATGACCTCCTGATCGGTCATCAGCGTCACCTCGATGCGCTGGGCGCCCGGCAGGACGATGGGGCGGTTGGTCAGCGTATGGGAGGCGATCGGCACGAGCACGACGGCGTCCATCGTCGGGAACAGGATCGGACCGCCGGCCGACAGGCAGTAGGCCGTGGAGCCGGTCGGCGTGGAGATGATGAGGCCGTCGGCCCTGTAGGCGGTCGCGTACTGGCCCTCGACGGCGACGCGCAGGTTGATGATCCGGCTCATGGCCGACTTGGTGATGACCACGTCGTTGAGGGCCACG
This sequence comes from Candidatus Methylomirabilota bacterium, assembly GCA_036276335.1. GTDB lineage: Bacteria > Methylomirabilota > Methylomirabilia > Rokubacteriales > CSP1-6 > AR12. Next base: position 3,571 of record DASUPA010000003.1, read on the forward strand.
AACTCGCCGAGCGTGGCGCCGCCGCGGACCAGCCGGGCGGCGAGCATCATCCGCTCGTCGACGGCCATCCGGCCCGCCAGCGCCGCCTCGGCCGCGGGCAGCATCTCGTCGAGCGTGGTGGCCGTGAGAAAGCCCAGGTCGCCGAGATTGACGCCGAGGATCGGCGTGCCGAGATCACCGACGGCCCGGGCCATCGACAGCAGCGTCCCGTCCCCGCCCAGCACGATCAGCAGGTCCACCTGCGCGGCGAGGTCCGGCTTGCGCACCGACGGCAGCGCGGCCGAGGGCACCACGCCGGCCGTCTCCTTCTCGAGCACGATGCCGAGGCCCCGCGCCCCGAGCGCGTCGATGAGGCGCGCCAGCGCCTCGGGCGCGCCCGCGGCATCAGGCTTGGCGACGAGACCGACCCGCTTCACGCAAGCGCCGCCACGGTCCGATCGATGATCGAGTCGATGTTGGCGGCGGTCTTGCCGTGCATCGACAGGTGCAGGAAGAACTCGCGGTTGCCCTTGGGGCCGCGGAGCGGGGACGCCGTGGCGCCGAGCACGTGCCAGCCGCGCAGCACGGAATACCGCGCCAGGCGCTGCACCACCGCGCGATGCTGCGCGGGGTCCCGCACCACTCCGCCCTTGCCGACGAACTCCCGTCCCACCTCGAACTGCGGCTTCACGAGCGTGATGACCTCGCTGCGGGGCGCCAGCACGTTGAACGCGGCCGGCAGGATCTTCTCCAGCGAGATGAAGGAGACGTCGATCACGGCCAGCGTCGGCTGGTCCCCGAACAGCCTCGGATCGAGCGTCCGGGCGTTGGTCTGCTCCATCACCACGACCCGCGCGTCCTTGCGCAGCTTGGCGTCCAGCTGCCCGGTGCCGACGTCCACGGCGTACACCAGGCTGGCTCCGCGCTGGAGCAGGCAGTCCGTGAAGCCGCCGGTGGAGGCGCCGATGTCGATGCAGATGCGTCCCTCCGTCTTCACCTGGAAATGCTCGAGGGCGTGGGCCAGCTTCTCACCGCCGCGGCTGACGTAGGGGGAGCGACCACGAATCTCGATCTCGGCCTCGCTCGAGATGAGCGCGCCCGCCTTGTCGACGCGCTGGCCATCGACCAGCACGTCGCCGGCCATGATCGCGCGCTGGGCCTTCTCGCGGGACTCCAGCAATCCCTTCTCGACGAGTAGCCGGTCGAGGCGCATCCGCGTCGGCACGCCTTCGATTATAGAGGACGGCTTTGGCGCCGCCGGGGCGGGGGCCTTCACGCGCGCCGTCTTGTCCGCGGTCGGAGCAGCAGCAGAAGCACCATGCCTGCCAGAAACCCGCCGATGTGAGCGAACCACGCAACGCCTCCAGTTTCTCCGCGCCCCATCGCTGAGGCGCTCACAGTGATCCATCCATTGATGAGCTGCAGGACGATCCAGAACCCCAGCACGATGACGGCCGGGATGTGCACGGTCCGTGCGAAGAACCCGAAGATCACCAGGGTCAAGATGGTCGCGTACGGGAAGAGCAGGAGATACGCGCCGAGGATTCCGGACACGGCGCCGCTGGCCCCGATCATCGGTATGGTCGACGCCGGACTCGTCACCGTCTGGGCCACGGCCGCGGCGGCGCCGGCGAGGAGGTAGAAGAGGAGGAACCGCCCATGCCCCAGCGTATCCTCGACGTTGTCGCCGAAGATCCACAGGTACAGCATGTTGCCCCCGACGTGCAGCGGGCTGCCGTGCAGGAACATCGAGGTGAAGATCGTCACGTAGGGGCTCGGAAAGTCGCCGCGATCGCACGTGCCCGTCAAGCGACACGGCGTCGCGCCGAACTCGAAGACGAATGCGTCCGCGGCGCTGCGCCCGCCCGGATCGACGCTGAGGCCGAGCACGACCTGATAGACGTACGCCGCCAGGTTGAGGGCGATCAGGAGGACGGTCACGATCGGCGTCGACCGGCTCGCCACGTCGTCCTTCAGCGGGATCACGGCGCCCTTCCCGTGCTCGTCGCCCCGCCAGCGCCTTCGACCTCGCGCCCGACGAAGCCCGGGACGCTCGGAAGGACATGGGAGAGCCCGTCCCTTGCCGCCGCTAGAGTCGCGAGGGATCGCGTGACGCTGCAGCCGCCGATCCCCGTGAAGAGCCGCAACGACAGCACGCATCCCGCCATCCGGCGCATAAACGCTAAAAGCCTATCACAGCTACCTTCTTGGCCCTACCATCCCATCGGTCATACCGACTCGCTCCCCGGAGGGCAAAGTGCCGGGGGCCCCTCGGACGGCTCGCTGGGCACATCGCCCGTTCGACCGTCCACTCGTCTCGCTACGTGTTGATTTTCAAGCCTGTTTTGACTGCCTCGGGTGTGGCAGGGTCCTTGCTGTACTCCCTATCGATCGTCCTGGAACCGCTGAGGTGATTCCGGGATCGTACAGAGAAGGAATATCGGGCTGCGACCAATGGGGGTCGCGCCACCACCACAACCCGAGACAGTGGAAGGGACATGATGAACAGAACGTACGCAGCGCTCATGAGTGCCGTCGCGATCGCGACGTTCGGCACCGCGACGGTCGAGGCGCAGAGTTCCTGCCCGCCGGAAGTGGCGAAGGCCAAGGCGATGATCAGCCAGCAGGCGAAGGGGCAGGACATCCAGGCCCCGCGGTCGCTCGCCGGCGCTCGTCGCGACTCGGCCGTTCAGGCTCCGCGCGGTCAAGAGGTCCAGGCCCCCCGCGGTCAGGAAGTTCAGGCTCCGCGCGGTCAGGAGATCCAGGCGCCGCGCTCGCTAGCGGGTGCGCGTCGTGACGTGCAGGCGCCGCGTGGTCAGGAAGTCCAGGCCCCGCGCGGTCAGGAAGTCCAGGCGCCGCGTGGTCAGGAAGTCCAGGCGCCGCGTGGTCAGGAAGTCCAGGCGCCGCGTGGTCAGGAGGTCCAGGCCCCGCGTGGTCAGGAGGTC
>DASUPA010000004.1:0-7361 GCA_036276335.1 Candidatus Methylomirabilota bacterium
TTCCAGCTCGAGCCCCAGGGGTTTTCCGCCGCAGCCGCCATCCGGTAGCCGCGTCACCGAGGCCCGCCACGGCTTTGCCGGGGCGGGCCGAACGTTGGGGGGCATGGGGGGCCATTTCGGGGCCCCCCAGCACCTCGTGCACGACAGAGGAGCGCCCCGGTTTACCCGGGGCGCGACGAACAGTCGGGGGGTTTGGGGGCCCTTCGAGGCCCCCCATTAGATCAATTCTCGATGAAGGCCTTGAGGTTGCGCCCGCGGAGGGGGTGTCGCAGCTTGCGGAGCGCCTTGGCCTCGATCTGGCGGATGCGCTCGCGCGTCACGGCGAACCGCTTGCCGACCTCCTCCAGCGTGTGCTCGCCCTCTTCGCCGATGCCGAACCGCAGGCGAAGGATCTCCTTCTCCTTGGGCGACAGCGTGGCGAGGGCCCGCTCGACCTGGGTCGTGAGGTCCTGGTTCAGCAGCGAGTCGTTCGGCGATCCGGCGCTCTTGTCCTCGAGGAAGTCGCCGAGCTCCGAATCCTCGCCGATCGGCGTCTCGAGCGACAGCGGCTTGCGCGAGGACTCCAGGATCAGCCGGACCTTCTTGGCCGGGACGCCCGTCCGCTGGGCCAGCTCCTCCGGCGTCGGCTCCCGGCCCATCTCGTTGATCATGTTGCGGTTGACCCGCGAGATCCGGTTCAGGGTCTCGACCATGTGCACAGGGATCCGGATGGTCCGCGAGTGATCCGCGATGGCGCGGGTGATCGCCTGCCGGATCCACCACGTCGCGTACGTGGAGAACTTGAATCCGCGCCGGTACTGGAACCGGTCCACGGCCTTCATCAGACCGATGTTGCCCTCCTGCACGAGGTCCAGCAGCGAGAGGTCGCTGCCCAGATAGCGCTTGGCCACCGAGACGACGAGGCGAAGATTGGCCTCCATGAGCTCGCGCTTGGCCTGGCGCACCGTGCGGTCGCTCGTCTCGATCTCCTTGAGCAGGATCTGGAGCTGCTTGCGCGGCAGTCCGGCGTCGGCTTCCAGGCGCTTCAGCTCGCGCGCCAGCGCCGCCGTCCGGTTCTTGCGCGCCTCGGCCGACAGCGCGTCGATCCGCTGGCAGAGCCGTCGGACCTTGCCCACGAGGTCGTCGATCAGCGCGGGCTTCAGCGGCATGTCCGCGACGATCTTCTGGATGCCCTCGCGACAGGCCTGGATCTGCCGCTGCACGTTGGCGCGGCCGGCCGCGGAGCGCCGCCGGTCGTCCAGCGACTCCTCGAGCCGGACGATCTTCCGCTCCAGGCGGCGGATGCGGCCGAACGCCAGCACGACCGGCCGGATCTCCTTGGCCTCGAGCTCGCCGCCCTCCGGGAGCACGATGACGTCGTCGGCGGCGATCTCGTTGCGGCGAAGGCGATCGCCGACGTCCAGCAAGGCGCGCACGGCGAACGGAATGCCGGCGAGGGCCCGGCGGAGCGCCACCTGACCGACCTCGATGCGACGGCCGATCTGCACCTCCTGCTGCGCCGTCAGCAGCGGGACCTTGCCAATTTCCTTGAGGTACAGGCGCACGGGGTCCTCGCCCTTCGCGGGAAGGGGCGTGAGCGCCTCCTCGGGAACGGGCTGGATCTCGTCCGCCTCGTCGTCGGCAAGCACGGTCTGCTGGGGCTCTTCCTCGGCGGCGCCGAGGGCGGTGGCCGGGACGAGCTCGGCGGCGTCCATGCTGCCTTCCTGTGCGGTCGTCTCTCGAAATGTCATGGTGTCACCGGTCAATCCGTTTATCTCTATGACGCTTTTTGCCCGTCGAACGTTTCAGTAATGTCGTCCCTTGGTTCAAGAAACACGCCAGCGCGTGCCGTATTTTGCTAACCGGTTGTAACAACTGCGTGCCCGTCGGCGCCCGGCACTTCCGCGCCACGACGGGGCTGGGAAATTCCCTACACGTATTCAGGTCTTGATTCCTCTGCTATCCTTTGTGCCCCCGGAGGGTTAGCCCGTGCAGGCCGAGGTCATCGCTGTCGGGTCCGAGCTGCTGCTGGGCCAGATCGTCGACACCAACTCCGCCGTCATCGCCCGTCACTTCGCGTCGATCGGCCTGAACCTGTTCTACAAAACGACCGTCGGAGACAACCTCGCCCGGACGACCGCCGTGATCCGCCAGGCCCTGGACCGGTCGGACGTCATCGTCACCACCGGAGGGATTGGACCGACCGCCGACGATATCACGCGGGAGGCCGTCGCGGCCGCCACCGGCCGGGAGCTGGTGTTCTCCGGGGACCTCTTGCGCCAGATCGAGGCGTACTTCGCGTCCAGGGGGCTCCGGCTGTCGCCGTCGAACAAGCGCCAGGCCTACATCCCCGCCGGCGCGATCCCGGTCGAGAACCCCGTCGGCACCGCTCCCGCCTTCATCGTCGACGACGCCGGTAGAACGCTCATCACCTTGCCCGGGGTTCCCCGCGAGATGGAGTACCTGCTCGTCCGCCGCGTGCTCCCGTACCTGCGCGAGCGATACGGGATCCAGGGCGAGATCCGGCTCCGCATTCTGAAATGCGTGGGGCTCGGCGAGAGCCGCATCGGGGAGCGCCTCGCCGACTTCATGGAGAAGGGCGACAACCCGACCGTCGGGACGCTGGCGCACCTGGGCCAGGTCGACGTCCGCATCGCCGCCAAGGGCGCGGACGCCGCGGAGGCCGACCGGCTGATCGCGCCGGTGGAGGCGGAGATCAGGGCGCGCCTCGGGGAGGCCGTCTTCGGGGCCGACGCCGACACGCTCGAGGGCGAGATCGACCGCCGACTGGCGGCGATGGGCGGGCGGCTGGCGCTGGTCGAGGTCGGCACCGCCGGCACGGCCACCGAGCGTCTCGCAGCCGCGATCCCGCAGCGATTTGCCGGCTCGATGGTGATGAGCCACGTGAGCCCGGCCGGCCCGCTCCTGGTCGAGGTCGACGGCGACGCCACGCCGCTCGCCCGGGCCCAGGCTCTCGCCCGGGCCGCGGCGCGCTGGGCCGGCGCGGAGGTCGGGGCGGCCAGCTACGCGGAGCCGGTGCCGGGCTCCGCGCCGGCCGTCACGCGCGTCGCCGTCGGCGTGGCAGTCGGCGAGGCGCTCACCGGTCACGAGCACACGCTCGGCGGTGACGCCGCCTCGCAGCGCATCCGGGCGGCGACGCTGCTGCTCGACGAGGTGCGACGCGCGATCCCCGCCCCGAAGTTGACAGTGCTCGGCGCCGGGGGGTAGAAAGCGGAGGATGTCCGTCGTGCCCCCGAGCGCGAGCTACAGCCTCACCGTGCGCGTGGCGATCCAGAACCGGCCCGGCATGCTCGGCAAGGTCGCGTCCGCCATCGGGAGCGCCGGCGGCGACATCGGCGCCGTCGACCTCGTCGACTCCTCCCGCGAGCGCATCTTGCGCGACATCACCATCAACGCGCGCGACAGCCACCACGGCACCCAGGTCGTCGCGCGGCTGCGGCACGTGCCGGGCGTGCGCGTCGTCAACGTCTCCGACCGCACGTTCCTGATGCACCTCGGTGGGAAGATCGAGATCCGCAGCAAGGTGCCCATCCGGAACCGGGACGATCTCTCGATGGCGTACACGCCGGGGGTCGCGCGCGTCTGCCTGGCCATCGCCGACGACCGCCAGCGCGCCTTCTCGCTGACGATCAAGCAGAACACGGTGGCGGTGGTGACCGACGGCACGGCCGTGCTCGGCCTCGGCGACATCGGGCCCGAAGCGGCCATGCCGGTGATGGAAGGGAAGGCGATGCTCTTCAAGGAGCTCGCGAACGTCGACGCCTTTCCGATCTGCCTGGCCACCAAGGATCCCGACAAGATCGTGGAGACGGTCAAGCACCTGGCGCCCGGCTTCGGCGGCATCAATCTCGAGGACATCGCGGCGCCCCGGTGCTTCGGGATCGAGGAGCGGCTCCGCAAGGAGCTCGAGATCCCCGTGTTCCACGACGACCAGCACGGCACGGCGGTGGTCGTCCTGGCCGCGCTCCTGAACGCGCTCCGGATCGTGAAGAAGGACATCCGCAAGCTGCGCGTCGTCGTCGCCGGCGTGGGAGCTGCCGGTACCGCGACGATCAAGATCCTGGCATCGAGCGGTGTCAGGGACGTCGTGGGCGTCGACGAGTTCGGCGCCATCTACCGCGGGCGGACCCGAGGCATGGACTTCATGAAGCGCTGGGTCGCCTCGGCGACCAATCCGCGGCAGGTGAAGGGCCGCCTGTCCGAGGTCGTCGAGCGCGCCGACGTCTTCATCGGCCTGTCGGTGCCGGGCATTCTCGCCGCGCGCGACGTCCGGCGCATGGCCCGCGACCCCATCGTCTTCGCGATGGCGAACCCGGAACCCGAGATCCGGCCCGAGGAGGCGGAGCGCCACGCGCGGGTGACGGCCACCGGGCGGTCGGACTATCCCAACCAGATCAACAACGTGCTGTGCTTCCCCGGCTTCTTCCGCGGCCTGCTCGATTCCCGGGCGCGCACGGTGAACGACGAGATGAAGCTGGCGGCCGCGCGCGCCATCGCCGGCTGCGTCGCCCGGAGCGAGCTCGGCGAGGAATACATCATCCCCAGCGTCTTCAACAAGGCCGTGGCGCCCGCGGTGGCCGAGGCGGTCGCGGGCGCCGCGCACGCGACCGGCGTCGCGCGTCGCCGCCGGCGTCTGGACCTCTCATCGGTCCGGTAGCGTCCCGGCCCCGCTGGTCCGTCGTCATCCCCGCGTTCAACGAGGCGGCGAGGCTGCCCGCCTACCTGCAGGAGGTCGTCGACTACCTCGTGGCGCGCGGCGATCCCTGGGAGGTGATCGTGGTGGACGACGGCTCGGCCGACGACACCAGCGGCGTCGTGCGGACGGCAGCGGCGCGGCACCCCCAGGTGCGCCTGCTCCGCCACGGGTGGAACTCCGGCAAGGGGTTCGCGGTCCAGGCGGGCATGCTGGCGGCGACGGGGGAGCAGCGCCTCTTCGCCGACGCCGACGGCGCGACGCCCATCGCCGAGCTGAAGCGGCTCGAGGCGGCGCTGGCCGGCGGCGCCGACGTGGCGATCGGCTCCAGGGCGCTGGCGGATCCCGCGGTCGTCGTGCGGGCGCGGCCGCACCGGAAGGCGGCCGGGCGCCTGTTCAACCGGCTCTCGCGGTGGCTGGGCCTGGCCGGCCTCGAGGACACCCAGTGCGGATTCAAGGCGTTCACGGCCGCCGCCGCCAACGATTTGTTCCCGCGGCTCGCGACGAAGGGCTTCGGCTTCGACGTCGAGCTCCTGCTCCGGGCGCGGGCGCGCGGCTGGCGCGTCAGCGAGGTGCCCGTGAACTGGAGCGATCAGCGGGGGAGCAAGGTCGGTGTGCTCAAGGACGGTCCGGCCATGCTCTGGCAGATCGTGACCGCCCGGCGGCGCGTGGCGCGCGACGAGAGACGCCGCTCGTGAGCGCGCGGTTCGCCAGGCGCATCGCCGAGATCGAGCCCTTCCTCGCCGTCGAGGTGGGCGAGCGCGCCGGCGCCCTGGAGCGGGACGGCGTCGACGTCGTCCACCTGGAGTTCGGGGAGCCGGACTTCGAGGCGCCCCTGGTGGTACGCGAGGCGCTGGAGAAGGCCATCAAGGACGGCCGCACCCGCTACACGCACAGCCTCGGCATCGTCGAGCTCCGCGACGCGATCGTCGAGCACTACGCGCGGACCTACGGCGTCGCCATCGAGCGCGACCAGGTGCTGGTGACGGCCGGCACCTCGCCGGCCATGCTGCTGCTGTTCGGGCACCTGCTCGACCCCGGCGACGAGGTGGTGCTGTCGAATCCGTACTACGCCTGCTACCCCAACTTCATCCGCTACGCCGACGGCGCCCCGGTGGAGGTCGACGTCAGCGAGGACGACCGGTTCCAGTACCGCCCGGAGGCGATCGCGCGGCGGCTGACGCCGCGCACGCGCGCCATCGTCGTGAACTCGCCGGCGAACCCGACCGGCAGCGTGCTGGCCGCCGAGCGCATGGAGGCGATCGCGGGCCTCGCGCGCGGCGGCGGGCCGTTCATCGTCTCCGACGAGATCTATCACGGGCTCACCGAGGGCGGCCGGGACCGATCGATGCTGGAGTTCACCGACCGCGCCTTCGTGCTCAACGGCTTCTCCAAGGCCTTCGCGATGACCGGCTGGCGGCTCGGCTGGGTGATCGCCCCGCGCGAGCACACCCGGGCGCTCCAGCGGCTCTACGGCAACTTCTTCATCTCGACCAACGAGTTCGTCCAGTGGGCGGGCGTGGCCGCGCTGCGCGAGGCGGCCGACGAGACGGTGCGGTTCCGCCGGATCTTCGCCGAGCGGCGGCGCGTCATGGTCGACGGCCTGCGCGCGATCGGGCTCGGCGTCGGCTTCGAGCCGGAGGGCGCCTTCTACGTGCTCGCCAACGCGCGGCGGTTCACGACCGACTCCGTGCGCTTCGCCTTCGAGATCCTGGACGGCGCGCACGTCGCCGTGACACCCGGCGCCGCCTTCGGCTCCAACGCCGAGGGCTATCTCCGGTTCTCGTACGCGGCGTCGCCGGAGCGCATCCGGGAAGGCCTGCGGCGCCTCGGCGCCTGGCTGGCGCGCCGGTGAGCGACGGCGACTGCCGCGCCTGCCGCCCGGACTGGCCGCCGGCCGAGTCGTTCATCGCCGACTGCGGACCGGCCAGGGCCTACCTCCACGACGACCAGTTCTTCCCCGGCTGGACGCTGCTGATCCTCAGGCGCCACGCCACCGAGCTCTACGAGCTGGACCGCGAGGAGCGCGCGGCGCTCATGGAGGCGGTGACCGACGTGGCGCGCGCCCTCGCGGCGACGTTCGAGGCGGTGAAGATGAACTACGAGCTGCTCGGCAACCTGGTGCCGCACATCCACTGGCACCTCGTCCCCCGGCGCGGCGACGACCCGATCCCGCGGCAGCCCGTGTGGACGCTTCCGCACGAGCCCCGCGTCCTCGCCCCGGCGGAGCGGCGGGCGCGCATCGAGGCCATCCGCCGCCACCTGCGGCCATGACCCCGCGCCTCGGCGAGCCCGGCACCCGCCGGGACTGGGCGCTGGTCGCGGGCGGCTGGCTGGTCCTCGTGCTCGCCCTCTCGGTGTGGCTGGCGACGGACCGCCAGCCGCCGGAGTGGGATCACGCCAACCACCTCGAGCGCGCCGTCCTGTGCGCGCAGGACCTCGGGACCGGCGGCTGGCGCGCCATCATCGAGCGCTCCTCCTTCTACCCGCCCGTCGTGCCCTGCGCCGCCGGGCTGATCTACCGCGCGCTGCCCTCCGACGTCGCCGCCGGGCAGATCGTCATCCTCCTGTTCCTCGGCCTCGGCATGGCGGCCACGTACCTGCTGGCGCGCGAGCTCGACGGCTCGACGGCCGGCGTGGCGGCGGCGTGGATCTTCGGCTCGGCGCC
>DASUPA010000005.1:0-10405 GCA_036276335.1 Candidatus Methylomirabilota bacterium
CGCGCAGCGGCACCACCAGCTCCCAGCCTTCCTCGCCCGTCAGCTCCCGCCAGGCGGCGCCGCCGTTGAAGATCATCCGGTAGCCCGGGTTCTCCTTGAGCATCATGGTGGCGATCGGCTCGATCACCATGGCGGCGTCCACCCGGCCCGCCGCCAGCTGCGTCCGCGCCAGCGGAAAGCTCGCCTGCACCACGGTGACGTCGGTCCCCACGGTGAGCCCCTTCGAGCGGCCGTAGATCGCGACCGCCTGGTACTGCTGCGAGCCCATGTCCGCCGCCAGCGTCTTGCCCTTCAGATCGGACAGGCTCTTGATCGCCGGGTTGGCGGTGATGATGACGAGATCGGACTGGGGCACGATGGTCGCCACGATCTTGAGCGGCACGCCCTCGTTCCGCATCTTCTGGAAGACCGTGGGCCCGCCCACGACCGTGGTGTCCACCTCGCCGGTGGCCAGGGCCGCGTAGAAGGCCGCGATCGACGGATACGCGCGGACGTCGAGGGTGAGCCCGTGGCGCGCGTCGAACCCCTTCTCCTTCATGAGATTCACGATGATCGGATTGAAGACGGGCAGCGTCAGCGCGGCAACCTTCAGCTTCACGCGCTCCTGGGCGGGCGCCGTCGTCGCAAGGAGCAGCACGAGCATCACGGTACTGACGATCCGTATTTTCAGCCTCATGCGTCCTTCTCCCTGAGAAGTCGGTAGAGCCTGTCGGGAGTGAGCGGGAGCTCCCGGACCTCGATGCCGAGGGGCACCAGCGCGTCGGCGACCGCGTTGGCGACCGCGGCGGTGGAGCCGATGGTGCCGCCCTCGGCCATGCCCTTGAAGCCGGTGACGGACACGGCCGGCGGCGTCTCGACGTGGATCACCTCGAGGGGGGGCACCTCCAGGGTGCCCGGGATGATGTAGTCCATGAACGTGGTCGTGAGCGGCTGCCCGCCGGCGTCGTAGGCGAGCTCCTCGTAGAGCGCGTTGCCGATGCCCTGGGCCACGGCGCCGTGGGTCTGCCCGTCGACGATCATCGGGTTGACGATGCGGCCGCAGTCCTCGACGACGACGTGCCGCGTGAGCGTGACCTGGCCCGTGTCGGGATCGACCTCCACCTCCGCGACGTGGGTACCGTTGGAGAACGTGGCCGGCGGCGGATCGTAGTACTGGGTCGCCTCGAGCGCGGGATCGACGCCCGGCGGCAGCGTGCCGCCGGCCGGACGGTAGGCGAGGTCGGCGACCTGGGCCACGGTCAGCGCGCGCCCCGGCGCGCCGCGGACGGCGATCCTGCCCCCCTCGATCGTGAGATCCTCCCGGGCGGCCTCCAGCACGTGTGCCGCGATGGTCGCGATCTTCTCCCGCACGCGGCGGGCCGCCAGCACGAGGGCGCCGCCGCTCACGACCATGCTGCGGCTGGCGAACGAGCCGCTCCCGTAGGGGCACCGCTCGGTGTCGCCCTCGACGATGCGCACCGCCTCCAGCGTGACGCCGAGCTCGTCGGCCAGCACCTGCGCGAGCGTGGTCGCGTGCCCCTGGCCCTGCGAGGCGGCGCTGACGAAGCCGCGCACCTCGCCGGTCGGCTCCACCCGCACCGTCGCGGCGTCGTGCCCCGCCACCTGCTTCATCCCGCGGCGGCGGAACGTCCCGGAGCCCATCCCGGTGAACTCGGTGTAGGCGGCGATGCCGACGCCGCGGTACTTGCCGTCGGCCGTCCGGCGGGGCTCGGCGCGGCGCCGCGCGTAGTCGGCGCCCTCGACCGCCCGCTCGAGCGCCTCGCGCGGGTTGCCGCTGTCGACGACGAGCCCGGAGGCGGTCGCGAACGGCAGCTCGCTGGCCTCGACGAAGTTCCGCCGCCGCACCTCCGCGGGGTCGAGCCCCGCGCGCCGCGCGACCATGTCGACGAGGCGCTCGCGGACGAAGGTGCCGAGGGCCATGCCGACGCCCCGGTACGCGCCGGCCGGGCACTTGCTGGTCGCCACGGCGTAGGCGTCGTAGCCGAGCGCGGCGAGCTTGTACGGCCCCGGCAGGATGCCGGCCGCCGTCAGCGGCTCGAGCGACGCGGTGACGGGATAGACGGAGTACGCGCCGGAGTCGCAGACGAGCGTGGCGCGGATGGCGAGCAGCCGGCCGTCCTTGCCGGCGCCGATCTCCACGTGGTTGACGTGGTCGCGGGCCTGCGCGCTCGCCAGGAGGTTCTCGCGCCGGTCCTCGAGCCAGCGCACCGGGCGGCGCAGGCGGCGGGCCAGGTCCGCCACGACGACGTCCTCCGGGTAGAGATGCATCTTGGGACCGAACCCGCCGCCCACGGCCGGGCACAGGACACGGATGCGCGACTCCGCGACGCCGAGCGCCTCCGCGAGGCCGCTGCGCATGAGGTGCGGCGACTGCGTGGAGGCCCACACGGTCAGCGTGCCGTCGACGGGATCCAGGCTGGCCATCACGCCGCGGCCCTCCATCGGCGAGGACGAGCAGCGCGCGTGGCGGAATGTCTCCGAGATCCGGATGTCGGCCGAGGCCAGCGCGCGGGCGACGTCGCCGTTCTCGAAGCGCGTGTGGAAGATGACGTTGTCGCCCATCTCCTCGTGGAGCACCGGGGCCCCCGGCCTCATGGCGGCCTCGGCGTCGACGACGGCCGGCAGCGGGTCGTACGTCACCCGGATCGCCTCGAGCGCGTCCTCAGCGCGGTACTGGTCGCCGGCCACGACCGCGGCCACCGGCTCTCCGGCAAAGCGCACCTTGCCCTGCGCCAGCGGCGGCCAGCCGCTCTCCTTGTAGCCCGCGCCGCTCATCACCGCGCGGATGGGCCGCGTCACCGCGGCCAGGTCGGCGCCGGTGAGCGCCGCCTCCACCCCGGGCATCGCGAGCGCGGCGCGGACGTCGACGTCGACGAGCCTCGCGTGGGCGTGCGGCGAGCGCAGGAACTTGACGGCGAGCACGCCGGCCATTCTCAGGTCAGCCATGAAGTGCGCGCGGCCCATCAGCAGCGGCGGGTCCTCCGTCCGCTCGATGCTCCGGCTGACGTAGGGGCCGGCCATCAGCCGGCGCCCCGCGCGGCCCGGATGAGCGCCGAGAGCCGGTCGGGCGTGAGGGGCAGCGCGGTGATCGCGATGCCCAGCGGCGCCAGCGCGTCGGCGACGGCATTGGCGATGGCGCCGCCGCACCCGGAGCTGCCGCCCTCGCCCGCGCCCTTGACGCCCAGCGGGTTGAGCGGCGTCGGCGTCTCCTCGAGGATGCGCACGGCGGTGACCGCCGGCATCTCCATGGCCGTCGGCACGAGGTAGTCCATGAAGGTGCTGGTGAGCAGCTGCCCCTGCTCGTCGTACACGAGCTCCTCGAGGAGCGCGCCGCCGATGCCCTGGGCCAGCGCGCCGACGAGCTGCCCGTCCACGATCATCGGGTTCACCGCCTTGCCGATGTCGTACGAGATCGCGTAGCGGAGGATCCGCACCTGGCCCGTGTCGCCGTCGACCTCCACCATGGCCGCGTGGGTGCCGTAGGGGTACGTCATCTTGGGCGCCTGGAAGAAGTCCGTGGCGTAGAGGCCCGGCTCCATGCCGGGCGGGCCCGGCACCGCCGCCCGCGCGAGCTCGCGGAACGTCGCGCGCCGGTCCGGCACGCCGCGCACCTGCACCGCGCCGTCGGCGAGCACGAGGTCCTCCGGCGCCGCCTCCAGCGTGGCCGCCGCGACGCGGAGGAGCTTGTCGCGCACCTTGCGGGCGGCCGCCGAGGCCGCCGGCAGCGCGACGGAGGCGCCGCGGCTCGCGAAGCCGCCCACGCCGAACGGCACCCGGGCGCTGTCGCCGTGGACGACGGTGATCTGCTCGGGCGCCACGTTCAGCTCGTCGGCGCACACCTGCGCGAGCGTGGTGTCGATGCCCTGCCCGACGGCGGCGACGCCCGAGTAGACGACGACGTGCCCGGTGGCGTCGACCTCCACGCGCGCGTACTCCCACGGCCCCAGGCCGGCCTTCTCGACCAGCGAGGCGACGCCGATGCCCACCAGGCGCCCCTGCCGGCGCGCCTCCGCCTGCGCCTTCCGCGCCCCCTCGTAGTCGAGCGCCTCGAGGGCCTGGTCGAGGGCGGACGCGTAGTCCCCGCAGTCGTAGACGGTGCGCTGGTTGAGCGACGCGCCGCCCACCTCGTACGGCATCTCGGCGGGCGTCACGAAGTTCCGCCGGCGCAGCTCCAGCGGGTCGATGCCGAGGCGCGCGGCGGCGATGTCCATCAGCCGCTCGCGCACGAAGGTGCACTCGAACCGCCCCGGCCCGCGGTAGGTGCCCGTCGGCGTCTTGTTGGTGAGGACGCAGCGGATCTCCGAGAGGTAGTTCGGAATCCGGTAGGGGCCGGGCAGGAGCGCGCCGGTCAGCTCCGGCACGAGGACGCCGTGCGTCCGGATGTAGCCGCCCATGTCCGTGAGGAACCGGTCGACGAGCGCGACGATCCGGCCGTCGCGGTCGAAGCCCAGCTCCGTCTCGTGCCACTGCTGGCGCGAGTGGTTGGCGGCCATCAGGTGCTCGCGGCGGTCCTCGATCCACTGCACCGGACGTCCGAGCCGCATGGCCGTCCACGGGACCAGGAGGTCCTCGGGGTAGAACTCGCCGCGGATCCCGAAGCCGCCGCCGACCTCCAGCTCGACGAACTGGATGAGGTGCTCGGGGTACTCGAGCAGGTCGGCCAGCACGCGGCGGTTGAAGTGCGGCACCTTCGCCACGCCCCAGAGGCGCAGCACGCCCGTGCCCGGGTCGAAGGCCGCCGACAGCCCGCGCGTCTCCATCGGCACGCCCGTGTGGCGCTGGACGGCGAACCGCTCGCGGACCCGCGTGTGGGCCGTGGCCAGCGCCGCCTCGGCGTCGCCGCGCTTCGTGTCGAGCGTCGCCACCACGTTGCCGCCGATCGCCTCGTGGAGGACAGGGGCGCCGGGCTCCACGGCGCGCCGCGCGTCGGTCACCACGGGCAGCGGCTCGTAGTCGACCTCCAGCAGCTCGAGCGCGTCCTCGGCGACGTAGCGGTTCTCGGCGACCACGAAGGCGACCGGCTCGCCCACGTAGCGCACCTTCTCCCGCGCGAGCGGCGGCTGCAGGCACGCCACGATGCTCGGCCGCGGCCCGAGCCGGACCGGGATGGGGCCGATCGCGCCGAGATCCTGCGCGGTGACGACGGCCGCGACGCCGGGCAGGCCGAGGGCAGCGCCGGCGCGGATCGCGCCGAGCCGCGCGTGCGCGTGCGGGGAGCGCAGCACGGCGCCGTGCAGCATGCCGGGCAGCCGGAAGTCCGCCGCGTACTTGCCGCGGCCGGTGAGCAGTCGCGGGTCCTCCTTCCGGAGCACCGATCGTCCCATCGCTCCGCTCATCGGCCTGACGCCTCCCGCGCGGGTTCGAGGTGGAAGAGGCGGGCGGCATTGTCGCCGAGGATGGCGGACTGCGCCCGCGCCGGCAGGCCGGCGTCGCGAACGATGCGCACAGGCTCGGGGTCGCCGAGCCAGAACGGGTGGTCGCTGCCGAGCAGCACGCGGTCGGCTCCGACCACGCTCACCAGGTACGCGAGGGCCGGCGGAAACTGCACGAGGGTGTCGTAGTGGAACCGCCGCAGGTAGCCGCTCGGCAGGCCCGCGCCGTCGGCGCGGGCTTCCGGCCGCGCGACGTGGCCGCGGTCGAAGCGTCCCACGTGGTACGGGAGGAACCCGCCGCCGTGCACGAGCACGACCTCCAGCGGCGGGAAGCGGTCCAGCGTGCCGCCGAAGATCAGGCTGCCGGCGGCGAGCGTCGTCTCGAACGGGTAGCCGACCAGGTTGTGGAGATAGTGCCGCCCGAAGCGCTCCACGGCCTCCAGGAGAAACGGGTGGAGCACCACCGGCGCCGCGAGGTCGGCGGCGGCGTTCCAGAACGGATCGAACGCGGCATCGCCGAGGGATCGGCCCAGCGCGTTCGGGTCGATCATCGCGCCGCGCAGGCCGAGCGTGCCGACGGCCACGCGCAGCTCGTCGGCCGCGAGCGCCGGGTCCTGCAGCGGCACCGTGGCCAGGCCGGCATGGCGGCCGCCCGCCTCCGCGAGCGACCGCGCCAGCGCCTCGTTCTGCGCGCGGCTCCAGGCGGCGGCCTGCCGCGGTGGCAGCGAGTAGCCCGCCACGTCCATCAGCGGCCCGAACACGGCGGCGTCGATCCCCTGCGCGTCCAGGAAGGCGAGGTGGGCGGCCAGCGTGTAGAGCGGCTCGAGCAGCGGGCGCGTCGGCGCCTCGTCGCCCACGGCGAGCCGCGGGCGGCCGCCCTCGTCCAGCACGCGGACGCCGTGGCGCGCCGGCGCCGCGCGCGCCGCCTCGATGGCGAGCGGCGACAGGAAGTGGACGTGGACGTCGACGATCACCGGGTCACTTCCAGCGCACCAGCGCCCGGTCCGCCGCCTGCGCGGCCTGGGCGATGAGCAGCGCCAGCGCCAGCACCGAGAGGATCACCGCGTAGAGCTCGGTGATCAGGAACGTGTTGCCGTAGTAGATCAGCCGCTCGCCGAGCCCGACGAGCGAGATCAGCATCTCGCCCACGACCATGCCCTTCACCGCCTGCACCGCCCCGAGGCGGAGGCCCAGCATCACGGCCGGGAGCGCCGCCGGCAGGTAGATGCGGCCGAACAGCGCGGCCTCCCCGGCCCCGAAGGCGCGCGCCATGTCGACGAGCGAGCGGTCCGTGGCGCGCACGCCGGTCTGCGTGTTCACGACGACGACGAAGAACGAGAACATGAAGACGGTCGCCGCCACCACGGTGTCCCGCACGCCGAACAGCGCGATGAGGACCGGCACCAGCGCCGAGAGCGGCGCCGACATGAGCGCGTTGACCCAGCCGTCCAGCAGGTGCCGCACCACGGCGAAGCGGCCCATGGCGAGCCCGACCACGACGCCGAGCGCCGCCGCCGGCACGAAGCCCTTCGCGAGCGAGGCCAGGCTGGAGGTTGCCGCCCGGGCGAGCGTGCCGTCGCCGAGGAGCTGCCACCACGTCGCGGCCACGCGGGAGAGGGGCGGCACGAACAGGGACACGTCGAGCCGCCCCAGCAGCTCCCAGCCGACGGCGAGGCCGACGAGCGCCGCCAGGGTCACTGCAGCTTCCTCAGGATCTTCCACAGGCCGTCGACCAGGCGGGCGAACTCCGCGGTGGCGCGCACGTCGCCCGCCTCCCGCGGCCGGGGCAGCGGCACGTCGAGGACCTGGTGCACCCGGCCCGGGCGCGGGCTCAGCACGACCACCCGGTCCGAGAGGTAGATCGCCTCCTCCATGCTGTGGGTGACCAGCACGACGGTCTTGCGCTCCTCCGACCACAGCCGCAGGAGGTCATCCTGGAACACGCGGCGCGTCTGCTCGTCGATGGAGGCGAAGGGCTCGTCCATGAGGAGGACCCGTGGATTCACCGCGAGGGCGCGCGCCAGCCCGACGCGCTGCTGCATGCCGCCCGACAGCTGCGCCGGGTAAGCCGCCTCGAATCCCGCGAGCCCGACCTTCGCGATGGCCCGCCGCGCCCGCTCCGCGCGCTCGCCGGCCTCGACGCCGCGCAGGAGCAGCCCGAACTCGACGTTCCTCTGCACGGTGCCCCACGGCAGCAGCGCGAAGTCCTGGAAGACGACGCTGCACTCGCGGCCCGGGCCCCACACGATTCGCTCGCCCACGCTGACGCGGCCCCGGTCCGCCGGCACCAGCCCCGCGATGATCTTGAGCAGCGTGGTCTTGCCGCACCCGCTGGGCCCGATCAGGCTGAGGAACTCGCCCGCGCGCACCCGCACGTCGACGTCCACCAGCGCCTGCACGGCGCCGAAGGCCTTGGAGACGCTCTCCACGGCGATGGCGACCGGCGCCGGCGGCGTCGCCGGCACGTGGCGCTCGGCGGCGGCCATCACGCCCGCCACCGCAGCAGCCGGGCCTCGAGGCGCGCCACCGCGGCTAGCGCGGCGCCGGCGAACATCAGCGTCCAGAGCACGGTGGCGAACATGCGATCGTGCTCGAACATCGACCGCGCGGTCATGATGAGGCGGCCGAGCCCGAAGGGCGAGAGCAGGAGCTCGGCCACGATCAGGCCGACGAAGGCGCGCGAGAGCGCGTACCGGATGCCGGCGAGGATCATCGGCAAGGCGCTCGGGAGCACGATGCGGCTGAAGAGCTGCCACCACGAGGCGTCGAAGGCGCGCGCCATCTCCACCAGCCGGGGACGCACGTCGCGCACGCCGCCGTAGGCGTTCATGGTCACGAAGGGCGCGCTGAAGACGAACACGATCACGGCCGAGGACAGGATGTTGATGCCGAACGAGAGAATGACGAGCGGCACGAGCGCGGCCGTCGGCAGCGCGATCAGCAGATCCAGGTAGACGCGCCCGACGCGGCCGACCGGGCGCACCACCCCCATCAGCAGCCCCGCCGGCACGCCGAGCGCGACGGCGGCGCCGAAGCCGAGCAGCAGCGACTGCAGGCTGATCGCAGTCGCCTCGAGCAGGGCGCCCGAGCGGACGAGGGCCAGGAGCGCCGTCACCGTCGCCCACGGCGAGGGGAAGTTGAAGCTGATCGGCACCCGGGCAGCCCACTCCCAGAGCAGGAGGAAGCCGACGACGGAGGCCGCCCGGAGCGCCGGAACCACTAGCGCCTGCCGACGTCCTTCAGCACCGCCTCCAGCGGCGCCGTGTCGAAGAACTGCTCCGGCCGCCACTTGCTCGCCGGCCCGGTGAGGTTCCCGGTCGCCACCTGGAAGGCGAGATTCTCGGCGGCGCCCGGCCCCGTCATGCGGGCCAGGCCGCCGTTGAGGTCGAAGATCTTCACCAGCGCCCTGAGCTGCCGCTCGAGCCGCGCGTCGTCGACCTCCTTCAGCGCGTCGCCCCGCTCGCGCACCCAGAACTTCGGGTCGCGCGCGCCTTCGCGGTAGGACTGCAGGAGCCGGCGCACCAGCTTCTGGACGACCTCGGGCCGCTTCCTGGCGAAGTCGTTGTTGACGACGAGCGAGCTCGACGACACCGGCTGATCGGTGAAGTCGATGAGGATGTGGAACTTCCCGGGCGCGCGCTCCTCGACGACCTGGGCCGCCGTCAGGTCGAAGGCGGCGGCGTCCACCGCCCCGCGCAGCAGCGCCTCGGCGCGCGCGGGCGACCCCTCGGGGATGAACACCACGTTGGGCCGCACCCCGGGCTGGCTCTTGAGGTAGAACTCCAGCAGGGACTGCGTGGTGGCCTTGGGCGAGTGTGACGCCAGGCGCACGCCGTGCAGCGCCTTGACGTCCGCGATCTCCTTCTTCGCCATCACGACGAACTCCGGCCGCGAGAGCTCCATGACGCCGCGAACCGGCGCGTTCTTCTCGATGGCGGGATAGAACGGCGCGAAGCCGGTGCCTACCTGCCCCTGGCCCTCGATCACCGCGAGCATGACCGACTCCGGGGAGCGCAGGTCCTTGACCCGCACCGTGATGCCGTCCTCCCGCTCGAGCAGCCGCAGGCCGACGAGCATCGGCAGGTTCACCACCCGCGTGACGGTGGCCAGCAGCGTCAGCTCCTCGGCGGCGGCGGCGCGGAGCGGCGTCGTGCACAGCAGCAGCGTGAGCAGGGCGAGCGCGGTCGAGATCGTTCCCATGTCAGCTCCTCGTGGACGTGGCGGCCGACTGCGCGGCCGCGAGGGCGGCCGCCACGATGTTCTTGTAGCCCGTGCAGCGGCAGAGGTTCCCGGAGATGGCCTCGCGCACCTCCGCCTCGGTGGGATCGGGACACTCGCGGAGGAAGCACGTCAGCGTCATGAGGAACCCCGGCGTGCAGAACCCGCACTGGAGCCCGTGATGCCGCCGGAACGCCTCCTGGAGCGGGTTGAGACGCTCGCCGTCGGCCAGGCCCTCGACCGTCTGCAGCTCGCGGCCGTGCGCCTGGACCGCGAACAGCAGGCAGGAGCGCACGGCGGCGCCGTCCAGCACGACCGTGCAGGCGCCGCAGACGCCGTGCTCGCAGCCGAGATGCGTGCCCGTGAGATCGAGGTCGTCGCGCAGGAAGTCGGCGAGCGTCTTGCGCACCTCCACCGTCTTCTCGTAGGACCGCCCGTTGACCGTGACGCGGATGGTTCGCTCCGTCATCGCCGCTCCTCCGAGGCCCCGCCGCCGAGGCGCTCGGCGGCGCGGGCGAGCGCGCGCCGGGTCAGCACGCGGGCCAGGTGCTTGCGGTAGTCGCTGGAGGCGTGGAGGTCGCTGTCCGGCCGGAGCGCGCTCGCCAGGCGGCGGCCGACCTCGTCGAAGGCGCCGGCGTCCGGCTTCACGCCCACGAGCGCGCGCGTCGCCTCCCCCGCGACCACGGGCGTGGGACCCACGCCGGTCACCGCCACCGCGCACGCCGTGCAGACGCCGCCCTCGTCGACGGTCAGCGTGGCGGCGACGCCGACGATGGCGAAGTCGCCGTGGCGCCGGCTCACCTCGAGGAAGGCGG
>DASUPA010000006.1:0-5553 GCA_036276335.1 Candidatus Methylomirabilota bacterium
TCGGCTCCATGGTATGCGGCGGCAGGACGATTCCCCGCTCGAAAAGTGACGATGCTGGAGCGATGCCGGCGCGGGCTTGACGCTACGCCGATTTTCTGTGGAGCAGTGTGAGCGCTCGCGACTCGGAGGCGGGCGGCCGGCCGCCCGCCGGCGCGTCGGACAGGGCGGACGTCAGCTCCTCGAGGCGACCGATGGCCGCCCGTCGGGCGTCGCTCGGTGAGTCGTAGTCGAAGCCGGTCTCGAACTCGCTGCCGTCCCGGCCATCGACCAGGCACCAGGCCCAGCGGGCGTGCCTGTGCGCCGGGCGCACATCGACCAGGAGATGCTCGACCGCATCGGCGTCGTCGGGCTCAAGGAAGGACCATTGCTGTCTGGTCACCACACAGGGACCACCGGACCGTACTATGTGCATTTGCACGCGACCGTGCAGGCGCCATGCCACGCGCGAAAGCCGCGGCATCCTTGAGCTTTGGGCAACGATTCCAGCTGATTTCCCTCGGCGAAGACGACACGATTGCCGAAGATGGTGAAGCCTTTCCTCGGATGTTGGCGGCGGCACGGGCGGCCCCTCGAGACATCTCCGGCCGGCACGTCGAATGCACCCCCTGCAGCACTGTGAACAATTCCGTCATTCCCGTCGTCTGATGTGACGGCGGCGTGACAGGCGTCTGGTACTGATGCGGTGACCGCGGCGTGGGGGCAACCATGGAGCGAACCGAGGTGTGTCTCATCTGCGAAAGGTCGGAGCCGGCTCGAGGGCTCGGCCTGTGGTTCGTGAACGGCCATCGCTGGCCCGTCCACGCCGACTGCTGGATCGGCGCGTATCGCGCGGGCCAGCTTCCCGTGCACGGCACGCGGCTGACCGCGTGAGCGCGGCGGGCCGGCGACGGCAACGCTGCGGGGTCATTCCCCGGCAAGCCACACCGTGTCGAGCTGATTGTTCAGGTAGTGGCTCGGCGTGATCGTCCAGCCCCGCACGCGCGCGCTGTGCGGGACGATGCGGTGCCACTGGAGCGTGTAGATGTAGTGGGCCTCCTCGTCGAGGAGGCGCCGCTCGAAGGCGCGGATGTGCCGTCGGCGCTGCTCGGGGTCGACGGTGCGGCTCTGCAGCACGTACAGGTCGTCCAGGACGGGATCCTCGTAGCGGCTGTAGTTGGCGTGGCTCCGGCTCCTGGACTGGAACTTGTAGAGGTCCAGGTCCGGATCGACGACGTAGCCGCACTGGAAGTCCACGCCGGCCTCGAAGCTCCCGCTGCGAAGATCGGCGAAGTACGCGCCCGACTCCTGGATCTCCTGCCGCACGTTCAGGTCGATCCGGCGCCACTGGTCGACGAGCCAGGTGCCGATGTACTCGTACGGCATCGGGATGTTCCGGTTCTTCAGCACGAAGGAGAACCCCTCGGGCACCCCCGCCTCGGCCAGCAGGCGGCGGGCCTCCGCGCGCGACTTCCCGATGTCGCGCCAGTACCCCGCGAGCTCGGCGAGCTGCGCGGGGGAGCTGGCGAACGGCGAGCCGGGCACCTGGACGCCGGCCACCTCCCGCACGATCGCGATCCTCGATAGCGCGGCCGCCGCGCGGTAGCGGTCCAGCGCCAGCGACAGGGCGCGGCGGACGCGCCGGTCGTTGAACGGCGGCTTCTCGTGATTGAGCGCGACGACCAGCCCGCAGTTCCAGGCGCTCTCCTGCACGGTGGCCTTGTCGCCGAGCGTGCGGACGATGCGGTCGCGCTGCGCCGGCGAGAACCCGCGGAACTGGATGTGCGCGCGCTCGGCCCGGATGGCGGACACCTGCGCGGCGTCGTCGCGGACGAAGAGCGCCCGGTAGCCGTCGAGATACGGCTTCCGGCGATCCCAGTACCGGGGGTTCCGCCGGCCGACCCAGTGCGACCCCTTGACGTGCTCCACGAAGACGAAGGGGCCGGTGCCCATGATGTTCTTCTCGTACCAGCGGGGATCGCGCTCGAGAATGTCGGCCTTGTAGATCCAGTTCCACGGCGACGCGAGCGAGTGGATGAACGACGGCGCCGGCCACTTGAGCTTGAAGGCGACGATGTAGCGCTCCGGCGCCAGGACCAGCTCGATCTCCAGATACTCGCCCCGGCGGGCCGACGTCGTGCCGGCCGGCGGCCAGATGATCTTGTCGTAGGTCGCCTTGACGTCGCGCGAGGTCATCTCGCTGCCGTCGTGGAACGTGACACCGCGGCGGAGCTTGAGGATGTACGTGCGCTTGTCCGGCGAGACCGCCCACGACTCGGCCAGGTCGCCCACGACGCGCGTGCCGCCGGGGTCCGTCGGGTCGATCCGCAGCAGTGTGTTGTAGTGCGGCGCCGCCGGATGCATGAGCGCGAACGTATCCTCACGGTGCGCGTCGTAGGACGGCGGCTCACCGGGCACGAGGAACGTCAGCTCGCCGCCGGCGCGCGGCTCGTCCGGGTTGGCCGGCGGCGCCTTCGGCGCCGCCGCCGGGGTCGCTGGCTCGGGCGGCTCGGCGGCGCCGGGGGGCTCCTGCTTCGCGGGCGGCGGCGCCGGGGAAGTGGACGAAGGCGCGCCGGCGCTCGCGTCCGTCGAGGGCGAGGCATCGGATGGTTGCGCCGGCGCGCCCGAGCGGCTGGCGGGGGAGCTCGGGGCCGGCGGGCTCGCCATCGGTAGGCCCGGGGTGGTCTCGCGACTGGTCGCCGGCTGCGCCGGGACGACGATCGTCTTGCCACTGATCTCCCCGGGGGGACGGGTGCGCCACGGCGGCCCGGTGAACAGCAGGACGCCGATCGCGCCCGTCACGGCGGCCGCGACGGCGACGTACCGCCGCGCACGCCGTTGTCGCTGCCGCTCGGCACGCGCGCGGTCCTCGTACTCGAGCATCCGCTCGAGCCTCGCGAGCTCCGCGAGCTCTCCCGGCGAGTACTCGCCTTCCGGGCGCGACGGCGGCTCGGGGCGGGCCGTCTCCGCCGCCGGATCGGCGTCCGGCACGTCCTCGGGCTCGTCTCGCGGCGAGACCCACGAACTCGTCGTCGCGACCACAGGCGGTCCCGCCGCGTCGCGGAGGTCGTGGCCGCAGCTTCCGCAGAAGTTCGCCTGCGGGCGATTCACCCTCTGACAGCGCGGGCATGGCGCCGGCAGCTTCGCCCCGCAGACGTCGCAGAAGCGATGCTGGGGCGGGTTCGTGTGTCCGCATGAGTCCGACGGTCGTGAGCGTTCCGTGTCCCGAGTGTTCATCACTGTGCCGCCTCTTCCTGGATCGATGCCGCGGCCGTCGTCGCGTCAGCGACGCGCCCGCCGCGCGAGTGTCACACGCGAATAGCAGACGATCGTCACGCCACCGTCACATCGCAAGCGGGAAAAGTTTTCCCATCTTTTCCCCACGAGAATCGGCACGTCCGATGCACGCTGGACGGCCGTCGCAAAAATGACTGCGCGCGGTCGTCGTCACGTCATGATCGCGTGACACCGTATTGATACTGGATGGAGCAGCACGAGACGTGGGGGGCAGCCATGGAACGGATCGAGACGTGCTACTTCTGTGAACGGTCGGAGCGCCCGGGCGCGCTCGCCGTCTGGATCGTGAACGAGCACCGCTGGCCGGTGCACACGGAATGCTGGATCAGCGCGTACCGCTCGGGCCGTCTTCCCCGTCTGTTACTGCAGCACCTCGTCGGCGCGCAGCAACAGTGACTGCGGCAGCGTCAGCCCGAGCGCCTTCGCCGTTCTCAGGTTGACGACCATGTCGAACTTCGTCGGCTGCTCGACGCGGAGCTCACCCGGCCTGGCGCCCTTCAGGATCCGGTCGACGTACACCGCCGCGCGCCGGTACATCTCCGGGATGCTGCCGCCGTAGAACATCAGGCCGCCGGCGTCCACGAACTGCCGGCTCGGATACATGGCGGGCAGGCGCAGCCGGGCGGCGAGGTCGACGAACCGCCCGCGGTAGGACGCGATGAGGGGATCCGCGGTCGTCATGAGCGCATCCGGGCGGCGCGCGGCGATCGCGCCGAAGAGCGGCTCGAAGTCGGAAGGGCCGCTGAAGCCCCGCGGCTCCAGCTCCACGCCGAGCCGCGCGGCCCAGCGCTGCGTCTCCTCGAGGGCGAGCACGCTGCCGCGATTGTCGGGGTTGTAGACCAGCGCCACGCGCGCGAGCCGCGGATTCGCCTCTTTCAGGAGCTCCAGCCGCTTGCCGTACTCGGGGCCCATGAACGCGACGCCCGTGACGTTGCCGCCGGGGCGCGCGTAGCTGGCGACGAGGCCGGACTCCTGCGGGAAGGCGACGTTGACGAAGACGATGGGGATCGTGGCCGTCGCCTCCCTGGCGGCGCCGGACGCCTGCGAGCCCGCCGTGCACATGAGGTCCACCGGCAGGCGCGCCAGCTCCTCGGCGAGCGACGGCAGGCGACGGGTGCGGCCGTCGCCCCAGCGCGCCTCGATGACGAGGTTGCGACCCTCGGCGTAGCCCACCTCGCGGAGGCCGGCGCGCAGCGCATCCAGCCCCGACACGTCCTCGACGGCCGAGGCCGGTGAGAGCCACCCGATCCGCGGCGTGCCCCGGGGCGCCTGCGCGCCGGGCGCCCGCGCCGCCACCAGCGCGCCGCCGGCGGCCACGCTCGCGAGGAACGCCCGCCGGCGCATCACTCGATCACGCGATCCGCGCGCAGCAGCACCGACGGGGGAATGACCAGGCCCAGCGCCTTCGCCGTCTTCAGATTCATCATCAGCTCGAACTGCGACGGCTGCTCCATCGGCAGCTCCGCCGGGCTGGCGCCCTTGAGGATCCGGTCGACGAAGTAGGCGGCGCGCCGGTGCATGCCCGGATAGCTGGGCCCGAAGGACATCAGGCCGCCGGCCTCGACGAGCTCCTGATAGGCGTACACCGCCGGCAGGCGATTGCGGAGCGCGAAGTCGGCAATGCGCTTGCGATGGTGCAGGAAGAGGCGGTCGGCCAGCATGATGAGGGCACCGGGCCGCTGGCGGAGCATCGCCTCGAACGCCGCGTCGAACTCCGCCTCGGCGCGCACCGGGAAGAACTCGGCCTTGATGTGCATCGCGGCCGCCGCCGCCCGGACCTGGCGCTCTGAGGCGACGTGGAACGGATTGTCTGGATTCGTCAGGAGCACCACGTCCACCAGGTTGGGCACGATCTCCCGGAGGAGCTGGAGCCGCTTGCCCTCGAGGTCCGGCGCGATCGACACGAGCCCCGTGGCGTTGCCGCCCGGGCGGGACAGGCTGGCGACGAGGCCGCTGTCGACCGGATCCCCGACGGCGATCATCACCAGCGGCACCGTCGTGGTCGCCCGCTTGACGGCGCGCGAGGCGGGCGTGCCCGCGGTGACGATGACGTCGACCTTGAGGGCCAGCAGCTCGGCGATGAGCGCCGGGAACCGCTCGTAGCGCCCCTCCGCCCAGCGGTAGTCGACCACGATCGTGCGGCCCTCGACGTAGCCGAAGTCGCGGAGGCCTTCGCGCCACGGGCCGATCAGGTTCGCCTCGAGCGCTGCCGTCGAGTTCCCGAGGAAGCCGACGCGGGGAAGCCTGGGCTGCGCCGTCGCCGCGAGCGGCACGGCGACG
>DASUPA010000007.1:0-4048 GCA_036276335.1 Candidatus Methylomirabilota bacterium
GCCAGAGTCCGACCCGCACGAGCCGGCCGTGGAGTTGGGCGGGCGGGAATTTGGACGGTTCGGGTACACTTTGGGCATGCTCGAGCTGATTCAGCCGCTCGTGGTGTCGAATCAGACGAAGATCGTTCTCCTGTCGCTGGATGGGCTCGGGGGATTGCCTCGGCCGGAGACGGGGAAGTCGGAGCTCGAGACGGCCCGGATTCCCAACCTGACCGCGCTGGCCGGCGAGGCGGCGTGTGGGCTCCTCCGACACGTCGCGCCGGGCATCACCCCGGGCAGCGGGCCGGGGCACCTCGGCCTCTTCGGCTACGACGCGCTCCAGTACCAGGTCGGCCGCGGGGTCCTCGAGTCCCTCGGCATCGAGTTCGACCTGCGCGCGGGCGATGTCGCCGCGCGGGGTAACTTCTGCACCGTCGACGCCCAGGGCCTCATCACCGACCGCCGCGCGGGACGGATCAGCACCGAGGCGTCCGTGAAGCTCGTCGACCGGCTGCGGGGCATCCGGCTGGCGGGGGCCGAGGTCTTCGTCGAGCCCGTGAAGGAGCATCGGTTCGTGCTCGTCCTCCGCGGCGCGCGGCTCAGCGGACGGCTGTCGGAGACCGATCCCCAGGCGCTCGGCAAGCCCCCGCTACCGGTGCGCGCCCTGGAAGCGGAGGCCACCGCGACCGCCGAGATCGTGAACACCTTCATCGTCGAGGCGCGGCGCCTGCTGCGCGACGAGCATCCGGCCAACATGGTCCTGCTCCGCGGCTTCGACCAGCTCCCCGACCTGCCCCGGTTCCCGGAGGTCTTCGGGCTGCGCGCCGCCGCGATCGCCGCCTACCCGATGTATCGCGGGCTCGCCAAGCTGGTCGGCATGGACGTGCTCAAGACGGGCGGCACCTACGCCGACGAGATCGCGACGCTCCGCGAGCACTGGGAGGCGTACGACTTCTTCTTCGTCCACTACAAGGACACCGACAAGGCCGGCGAGGACGGCGACTTCGACGGGAAGGTGGACGCGCTCGAGCGCTTCGACGGTTTCGTGCCCGCGGTCCGTGCCCTCCGGCCCGACGTGCTCGTGGTGAGCGGCGACCACGCCACGCCCTCGATCCTCGCCGCTCACGGGTGGCAGCCGGTGCCGGTGCTGCTGTGGAGCCGCTACTGCGGCGCCGATCCGGTCGGCGCCTTCACCGAGCGCGCGTGCGCGGCCGGCACGCTGGGAACGCTGCCCGCGCATCACCTCATGCCGCTCGTCATGGCCAATGCGTTGAGGCTGACGAAGTTCGGAGCCTGATCGGCATGCGCTTTCTGATCCGCCTGCTCGGCGGAATCTGGCTGGCGACCCTGGTCGTGTCCGCAGGCTTCGCCTACCTCGAGGTGCGGGAGGAGCGCGCGCGGCTGGTCGACGACCTCCAGCGCCGCGCCGCGCTCGTCGGCTACACGGTCGGCCAGGCGGCGGAAGGGCTCATCGCGCGGGGCGGGTCGAAGGCCGGCTACGAGCGCGTGGTCTCGCGGTTCGGTCGCCCGGACCGTCCGATCGCGGTGTACGACGCCTTCGGCAGCGTGCTGGGCGCGACGACCGAGGTGCGGCCGTTCCTGGGCCCGATCTCGCCGCTCATCACCGAGGCGATCGAGAGGGGCGAGGTGGTGGCCCGCTTCCACCCCGTGGGCGGGCGGCTGATGTGGGTGCACGTGCTGCCGCTCGAGCAGGACGACCGCCCGCTCGGCGCCGCCGTCGTCCTGCTCGACGCGCAGTACCTCGACGAGGCGGACTGGAATCTCTGGCGCCGCACCGCCGTCCGGATCGGCGTGCTGATGCTCCTCGTCACCGGCATCACCTGGGCGGCCGTGCGCTGGTCCGTCACGCGGCCCATGGCGCGCATCGCCGAGTGGACGAAGCAGCTGAAGGCGGGACAGCCGGTGGCGCCGCCCCCGGAGGCCGACGCGAGCCTCTTCGGGCCGCTCGCCACGGAGGTCACCAGCCTCGCGCGCACGCTCGCCCGGGTCCGCAACGCCGCCGAGCAGGAGGCCCGCCTGCGCCTCTCCGGCGAGAGCCTGTGGACGGAGGAGCGTCTCAAGCAGTTCGTCGAGGCGCGCTTCGGCAGCCGCTCCGTGTTCGTCGTCTCGAACCGCGAGCCGGTGAGCCACGTCCGCGACGGCCGCGGCGTCCGCGAGATCGAGCCGGCCTCCGGCCTCGTCACGGCGCTGCAGCCGATCATGGAGGCGTGCGGCGGCGTCTGGGTCGCGCACGGCAGCGGGAACGCCGATCGCCTCGTCGGCGAGCGCATCGGGCTGCCGTCGAACGACCCCGCCTACACCCTCCGGCGCGTGTGGCTGACGGAGGACGAAGAGGCGGGCTACTACTACGGCCTCGCCAACGAGGGCCTGTGGCCCCTGTGCCACATCGTGCACGAGCGGCCGCGGTTTCGCGCCGCGGACTGGCAGCAGTACCGTGTCGTGAACGAGCGCTTCGCGCGCGCGCTCCTCGAGGAGATGGAAAAGGCGGACGACCCCATCGTCCTCGTCCAGGATTACCACTTCGCGCTGCTGCCGCGGATCGTGAAGGAGGCGCGGCCGGACGCGCGCATGGCGCTCTTCTGGCACATTCCGTGGCCGAACTTCGAGGCGTTCGGGATCTGTCCGTGGCAGGAAGACATCCTGCTCGGCATGCTGGGCGCCGACCTCATCGGCTTCCACACGCAGTTCTACTGCAACAACTTCCTGGAGACGGTGGAGCGCAGCATCGAGGGCCGGGTGGAATGGGACCGGTTCACCGTCGTGCGCGGGCAGCGCACCACGCACATCCGGCCGTTTCCGATCAGCGTCGCGACCGACGTGCTGAACGATCCGACGCCGGTGACCCGCCAGACGCTGCTCGCCGACCTGGGCGTCACCGCGGAGTTCATCGGGGTGGGCGTGGAGCGGGTCGACTACACGAAGGGCCTGCCGGAGCGCTTCCGCGCCATCCGTCGCTTCTTCGAGCGCTGGCCGGAGTACCGCAAGCGGCTCGTGTTCGTGCAGATCGCCTCGCCGAGCCGGACGCAGATCCCGCGCTACCAGCAGCTCGCGGAGGAGGTCCGGGAGATCGTTCGCCGGATCAACGCCGACCTCGGCGATCGCAGCTGGCAGCCGATCGTGTATCGCGAGCGGCATCACGACCATCGCGAGATCCAGCGGTACTACCGGCACGCCGACTTCTGCATGGTGACGTCGCTGCACGACGGCATGAACCTCGTGGCCAAGGAGTACGTGGCCGCCCGCGACGACGACGACGGCGTGCTGATCCTGAGCCGCTTCACCGGCGCCTCCCACGAGCTGCACGACGCCCTGCTCGTGAACCCCTACGACGTGGAGGACATGGCGGAGGCGATCCACCGCGCCGTCACGCTCGAGCCGGACGATCGACGCTCGCGCATGAGCCGCATGCGCGCCCACGTCCGCGAGCACAACATCTTCGGCTGGGCCGGTCTGCTGCTCGCGGAGCTCGCCCGCATCCCGCGCGAGGCGTTCAACCGCCCCGCCGCCTGACGCGCCGTACATCGGCACGCCGATTCTGGTAACAGTTACCCGCGACACTCCCCGCGCATCGCCGTCAACCCCTTGAAAATGCGTCGCTCCCTTCTGGCATCCGGCTTGCCTTCCAACCCATCGAGCCGTGAAACGCATCAGCGGCGTGGGAAGGTGAGGCAGGCCATGGAAGAGGAAAAGCTGACCGACATCTCGATGAAGGGCGCGCCGGCGTGCGGCCGGTGCCACATGCTCGTCGCCCGTTACGCGCCACAGGTCGTGGCCTCCACCGGCACGTACCACCGCGAATGCTTCGAGGCCTGGTACTTCGGACGGTACGGTCGCCGTCCGAGCCTGCTGCCGGGCGTCAACGGCGACCGGCACCGGTACCAGGTCCGCGAGGCGCAGCCGCGCGCCGCCTGACCGGCGCCGCGCGGCGCCGGCAAGAAAAGGCCTTGTGCAGTCGGGGGCCCGGGTCATACTTCAGGCGTGATGCGGAGCATCCTCGTCTGTCCCGACGATTTCCTCTGGCGGCTGGTGGCCGACGCGGGGCCCTCGC
>DASUPA010000008.1:0-2727 GCA_036276335.1 Candidatus Methylomirabilota bacterium
TCGAATGGCTGGACCACGCGCCGCGCGCCGCCGCCGACGGCATCGTGGTCTTCGTGTGCACCGCTGCCGGCATCTTCGAGACGCTCCAGCTCGACGTGCCGCTCGACGCCACCGAGGTGTACGCGGCCCCGCGGCCCCACCTCTATCCGCTGGCGCGCCTCGTGGACCGGTATCGCCGCTACGCGGTGGCGGTGACGGACACGAGCCTCGCGCGCATCTTCGTGGTGGCCCTGGGCCACATCGAGGGGCGCGGCGAGGTCTCGAGCCCGAAACTGCGTCGGACCGACGTGGGCGGCTGGGCGCAGGCGCGCTACCAGCGCCACGTCGACGGGCACCGCGCCGAGCACACCCGCGAGGTGGTGGAGGCGCTGGAGCGCATCGTGCGCGAGGAGCGCATCGACCACGTGGCGCTCGCGGGCAACGAGGCTGCCATGGCGCTGCTGCGGTCCCAGCTCACGAAGACGCTGGCGCCGCTGGTGACCGAGCTGCCGGGCGTGACCGTCGACACGCCGGACAGCGAGATCCTCCGCGAAACGCTCGGGATCATGCCGGAGCAGGACGCCCGCGACGACGCCGAGCGCGTGGCGCGGATGTACGACGCCTACCGGACGGGCGGGCTCGCGATCGTCGGGCTGGCCGGCACCCGGGCCGCCCTCGACAACGGGCAGGTGCACGAGCTGCTGCTGGTCGCCTCGCCCGACCGGCTGGAAGGCGCCGCCGGCGCCGCCGTGGCCGACGAGCTGGTCACGAAGGCGCGGCAGACCGGCGCGCAGGTGACCTTCATCGACGACGCGACGCTCCTGGCCGAGGCGGGCGGAGTGGGTGCGCTGCTGCGGTACCGACTGCACCGGAGGCCGGCATGAGCAGCAAGAGCAACGTGAATCCCGATCACTACAAGGTCGGCGGGCGCGACCGGCCCGACGACGCCGCCCGGGCGCGCCGCGACATGCCGCGCGCTGGCAAGAAGCCGCGACGCCGCAAGGGCGATCCGGCGCCGCCGAACCTCATCCCCGGCGCGCCGCCGGTGGGCGAGGAGCCGCCGGCGGACAAGGGCAGCGAAGGCCCGGCCGACCGGCGATAATACGCGGCGTGCGCATCGCCGCCGCCAGCGCCTCGGGCCGCATCGTCGTGCTTGATTCGCTCACGCACTGCGACGAGCGCGTGACGGTTCGCGACGTCGTCGTCGCCGGCTCCTTCGCCGGCGCGCTCGCCTTCGGGTTCGCACTCGAGCGCGGCGTCCGGGGCCTCGTGGCCCACGCGGCCGGCGTCGGCCGCGAGGCGGCCGGGATCTCCGGGCTACCGGTTGCGGAGCGTCACGGCATCCCCGCCGCCGCCGTGGACACGCACTCGGCGCGCCTGGGTGACGGGTGGAGCGTCTGGAACGACGGCGTCATCGCCCACGCCAATGACCTGGCGTCCGCGCTCGGCGTGGAGTCGAAGCAGCCCGCCGCCGCCGCGGCGCGCGCCATGCTTGCCGCCCCGCCGGGGACGGCGTCGCCCGCGCCGCTCGTCGACCGCCGGCCGCGCGTGGCGGCCGAGACGGGCGCCGGTCGCGTCGTCCTCGTCGACTCGATGTCGTTCGCCGGCCCGGAGCATCGCGCCGACGTGCTCTGCGCCGGCTCGCACGGCGGCCGCGTCAACGTCGAGCGCCTGCTCACCGTGCGCCCCCGGGGCGCACTCTTCAACGACGGCGGCGGCGCCCGCGACGCCTCCGGCGTGACCGGTCTCGCCGCGCTCGACGCGGCCGGCGTGGCGGGCGCGTGCGTGGACGCGATGTCCGCGCGGATCGGCGACCCCGGCAGCACGTACGCCGATGGGGTGGTGTCTGCGGTGAACGAGACGGCCCGGCGCCGCGGCGTCGCGGTCGGCCAGCCCGCGGCCGAGGCCGCGCGGCGCATGCTGTTGGGAGGGACCTGAGCGATGCCGATGGCAAATGTCGGTGGAGTGCGGCTGCACTACGTGGAAGCGGGGCAGGGGACGCCGCTGATCTTCGTACACGAGTTCGCCGGCGACGCCGAGAGCTGGCAGCCGCAGCTGCGCTTCTTCTCGCGCCGCTATCGCGCCATCGCCTTCAACGCGCGCGGCTATCCGCCGTCCGACGTCCCCGAGCGCGTCGACGCCTACTCGCAGCAGCAGGCGGCGGACGACATCAAGGGACTCCTCGATCACCTCGGGATCGCGCGAGCCCACGTGTGCGGGCTGTCGATGGGAGGCTACGCCACGCTGCACTTCGGCCTCTCGTATCCCGAGCGCGCGCTGTCGCTGGTGGTGGCGGGCGCCGGCTACGGCAGCGACGATGCCGAGGGGCACAAGCGCGACTGCGAGGTGGTCGCGCGGCGCTTCGAGACCGAGGGCATGGAGAAGACGGGCGACTTCTACGCGTACGGCCCGGCGCGTGTGCAGCTCCTGGAGAAGGATCCGCTCGGCTGGAAGGAGTTTCGCGACCGGCTGGTGGCCGGCTCGGCCAAGGGGCACGCGCTCACCATGCGCGGCGTGCAGATGCGGCGCCCCACGATCTATTCCCTCGAGGCACGATTGACGCTGCTCGAGGTCCCGACGCTCGTCGTCACCGGCGACGAGGACGAGCCGTGCCTCGAGCCCGGCCTCTTCATGAAGCGCAAGATCCCGACCTCCGGCCTCGTGGTGCTCCCGAAATCCGGCCACGCGGTGAACCTCGAGGAGCCCGACGCCTTCAACCGCGCCGTCCTGGACTTCCTCACCGCCGTC
>DASUPA010000009.1:0-3508 GCA_036276335.1 Candidatus Methylomirabilota bacterium
GATCGGCCGGAGCTGCCCAAGCGGGAGGATCAGCCGCCGGCGCCGATCTCGCCGTACGCCGTGTCCAAGGCGGCCGGCGAGCAGTACGCCGCGGTGTGGACGCGGCTCTACGGCGTGGAGACGGTGGGACTCCGGTACTTCAACGTCTTCGGTCCGCGCCAGGACCCGGCGTCGGAGTACGCGGCCGTGATCCCGCGCTTCATCCTGTGGGCGCTGCGCGGGGCGCCGCTCGAGGTGCACGGCGACGGGCGCCAGTCGCGCGACTTCACCTACATCGACAACGTCGTGGAGGCCAATCTCCTCGCCGCGCGGGCGCCGAAGGCGTCGGGCGAGGCCTTCAACGTCGGCTGCGGGGATCGCGTGAGCCTGCTCGACATCATCGCGCGGCTGGAGAAGCTGCTCGGCCGCGCCCTCGAGCGGCGCCACACGCCGTCGCGCGCGGGGGACGTGCCGCACACGCTCGCCGATGTCGGCAAGGCCGGGCGGCTGCTCGGCTACGCGCCGGCCGTGACCTTCGACGAGGGGCTGCGCCGCACCCTGGACTACTTCAACACCGCTGGAGGGCTCGCCTGATGCGCCGAACCGCCGTCGTGCTCGTGCTCGCCGCGCTCACCCTCGGCATGGTGGCCGCCACCGCGGCCCAGGCGCCGCGGGCCCTCGTCGTCCAGACGGGCACGGAGCCGCCGGGGCTCGATCTCACGGCCACGCCGGCCTCCGCCACCGCCGCCGTCGTCCTCTACAACGTCCAGGAGTGCCTGGTGAAGGTGGACGAGAGCGGCAAGATCGTGCCCTGGCTGGCCGAGCGGTGGCACACCAGCGACAACCGCAACTACACCTTCTTCCTCAGGAAGGGCGTGCGCTTCCACAACGGCCGCGAGCTCAAGGCCGCCGACGTCAAGTTCGTCGTCGAGCGCGCGATGAACCCGGAGACGAAGCACCCGTACCCGCGCTACTACGAGGCCATCGGCGACATCATCGTGAAGGACGACCACACCATCACCTTCTCGCTCAAGGCGCCGACGGCCAACTTCCTGCTCAACATGGCGCGCCAGGGCTCCGTGATCTACCCGCGCGAGGCGGTGGACACGCTCAAGTCGGCGCCGGTGGGCACCGGACCGTTCACGGTCGCCGAGTGGGTGCGCGGCGATCGCATCGTCCTCAAGCGGTTCGCCGGCTATCACACGAAGGGTCTGCCCCGGGTCGACCAGGTGACGTTCCGCTTCATCCCCGATCCGAACGCCGCGCTGGCGGCGCTCAAGGCCGGCGACATCGACGCCTCGCTCTTCGGCCTCGGCCCCGAGCACGTGGCCGACCTCCGGAAGGACGGGCGGTTCGAGGTCATCGTCGGCGAGACCACCAACGACGTCATCATGGCCATGAACAACTCGCGCAAGCCCTTCACCGACGTCCGCGTGCGGCGCGCCGTCACGCACGCGATCAACAAGGCGGACGTCGTGAAGCTGGCGATGTTCGGCCTGGGGCGCGTGATCGGCTCCAACGTCGATCCGCTGAACCCGTACTTCGTCGACCTCGCCGGCGCGGTGCCGCACGACCCCGCGAAGGCCAGGAAGCTCCTCGCCGAGGCCGGGTATCCCAACGGCTTCGAGGCGGTGCTCAGGGTGGCGCCGCAGTACTACTACACCGTGCGCGCCGGCGAGGTGATCGTGGACCAGCTGGCGAAGGTCGGCGTGAAGGTGAGGATCGAGCAGATCGAGTGGGGCCAGTGGCTGTCGCGGGTGTGGAAGGAAGCCGACTACGACCTGACCATCATCGGCCACGCCGAGGCGTGGGACATCGCCAACTACGCGAACCCCAAGTACTACTATCGCTACGACAACCCGAAGTTCCAGGAGCTGTTCAAGCAGTCGGAGGTCACCCTCGACGACAAGACCCGTCGCCAGCAGTACGCGCAGATGCAGCGGATGCTCGCCGACGAGGCGCCCGTGGTCTTCCTCTTCATCCATCCGCGCCTGGTCGTGGCCAAGAAGGGCGTGACGGGATTCTGGAAGGACCTGCCCATTCCGTCCGCGAACCTGGCGGAGGTGGGGTGGACGGCGTCGAAGTAGAGCCGCCGCGCTCGCGGCGGTGAGACTGTACGTCATCCGGAGGGTCGCGGCGTTCGTCGTGACCCTCCTCTTCGTCTCGGTCCTCGTCTTCGTCGTCGTCCGCGTCCTGCCCGGCGATCCCGCTGAGCTCATCCTCGGCACCGAGCGGGATCCGGCCACCGCCGAGCGGCTCCGCGAGTCGCTCGGCCTCAACCGCCCGCTCGCGGTCCAGTACGCCGCGTGGCTCGCCGGCGCCGTTCGTGGCGACCTCGGGACGTCGATCCAGTACGACGTCCCCGTCGGCCGCCTGATCGTCAGCCGGCTGCCCGTCACGCTGCCCCTGACCCTGCTGGCGGCGACGTTCATGATCGCGGTGGCGGTGCCGCTCGGCGTCTACGCGGCGACCCGCTACCGCCGCGGGGCCGACTACCTGGCGATGGTGGTGTCGCAGCTCGGGATCGCGGTGCCCTCGTTCTGGTCCGGGCTGCTGCTGATCCTGTTCTTCTCGGTCTATCTCGGCTGGTTCCGCTCGGGCGGCTTCGACGGCTGGGCATCCGGCGTGTGGCCCGGGATCAAGTCGCTGCTGCTCCCGGCGGTGGCGCTCGGGCTCTTCCAGGCGGCCGTGCTCGTCCGCGCCACCCGCTCGGCCGTCCTCGACGTCATGCGGGAGGACTTCGTGCGCACGGCGCGCGCCAAGGGCCTGCCGGAGCGTCGCGTGATCGCGCTCCACACGCTGCGCAACGCGATGATCCCGATCGTCACCGTCATCGGCCTCCAGCTCGGCCAGCTCATGGCCGGCTCCATCGTGCTGGAGTCGGTGTTCGCGCTTCCCGGCCTCGGACGCCTGGCGCTGGGAGCGATCAGCGCGCGGGACTTGCCGGTCGTGCAGGGGGTGACGCTGTTCGTCGCGACGACCATCGTGTTCATCAACTTCGCGGTGGATCTGGCGTATGCGTTCGTGGATCCGCGCATCAAGTATGACTAGGCGCGGGGCGACGAGAAGGGCCCATCTGCAACGTTACGTCGGAGGGGGTCTCGGCGACCCCCTCCGAAGCCTCTCCCTCGAGGGCGCGGGCGAAGCCCGCGCTCGAAGCGGCAAGCCCCAGGCGTCGTGGATCGTCGGCGCGTCCACGGCGATGTGGAGCACGATTTCGCCTGCCCGGGGCGCGGAGGGTTGATGGCGGGGGCGCGGCGGCATGTGACGTTCGTGGTGGGGGTGGTGGTGACGCTGGGGCTGGTGGCGACGGCGGGGGTCAGCTTCGTCTACACGCCGGTGGATCCGCTCGCGATGGCGCCGGGCGAGCGGCTGCAGGGGCCGTCGGCGGCGCATCCGTTCGGCACGGACCAGTACGGGCGCGATCTGCTGTCGCGCGTGATGACGGGCGCGCGGACGTCGATCGCGGTGGGCGTCATCGCGGTCGGCATCGGCGCGCTCCTCGGCGTCCTGCTCGGGCTCCTGAGCG
>DASUPA010000010.1:0-3838 GCA_036276335.1 Candidatus Methylomirabilota bacterium
CACGCGGCTGGGCGACCTGGCGCGCGTGATCCGCTCGAAGAACGCCGGGCCCTTCGAGCTGACGCTCGACGTGATCTTCCCCGATCGCGAGACCTACGAGGCCGTGAAGGCGACCGGCTACTTCACGCGGGAGCGGATGGCCGCGCTCTATCGCGTGCCGGTCGACGCCGTGTACGAGGTGGTCTGCTTCGACCCCGCCAACGCGATCAAGGTCACCCTGGCGCGCCAGCGGTCGCAGGGCAGTGTCGGCGAGACCGACACGTACGGCGCGCAGCAGCACGCGCCGCTGCTCGCGGTGGAGCTGCCGTGGCCGGCCGCTCCGGCGGCGGCCGACTACGCGCACCAGTTCAACGCCGGGTTCCGCCTCGATCCCCGCGCGATGGCGCTGGTCGTCGTCGACATGCAGTACGCCAGCGGCTCGCGCGACCACGGGTTGGGCCGCGCCCTGAAGGCCCGCGGCCAGGAGGCGCTCGGCGCCTGGCGCTTCGACCGCATCGAGCGCACGGTGGTGCCCTCGATCCAGCGGCTGCTCGCGTTCTTCCGCGCGCACGGCCTGCGCATCGTCTACCTGACCGTCGGCTCCGAGCTGCCGGACTACTCCGACCTCCTGCCGCACATGCGCGCCTTCGCCGAGAGCGCGGGCAACACGCGGGGCAACAAGGAGCACGAGATCCTCGACGTCCTGGCGCCGCGCCCGGGTGAGCCGGTGCTGAACAAGACGACCATGAGCGCCTTCCACTCCTCCGGCTTCGAGGGCCTCCTGCGCGCGTGGGGCGTCGAGCAGCTCCTCTTCACCGGCATCTCGACGAACTCCTGCGTGGAGGGCACGGCGCGGGACGCGGCGGACCGCGGCTTCCGCTGCGTCCTCGTCGACGACGCGTGCGGCGCGGCCAGCCAGGCGCTGCACGACGCCGCGTGCGCCAACTTCGCGCGGCTGCTGGGCCGGGTCGCGACGACGGAGGCGGTGGTGCGGGAGCTGGAGGCGGCGGGCGAGGCTCAGGCGATGTCGCCGACGACGCGCACCCGGACGCGGAGCGAGTTGCCGGGCAGGTAGGAGAGCGGGAGGTCCTCGACCTCCACGACCTGGAGCGTGCCGGCGTCGGCGCCGCCGCCGATCGCGCGCTGCTCGGCGAGGCGGCGCGCCTCCGCGATGGCGGCGTCGCGCGTGAGGTTCTGGAAGATCTGGTCCACCTCGCCGCTGACCTGGGCGATGGCGGCGCCGACCGCGTTGGCGACGGCCTGGTGGCGGACGTGCACCACCTCGGACACGCCGGGCAGTCGCTCGGGCACCAGGAAGCAGCCGCCGCCCACGGCGATCAGCGGCTCCTCGCGCGCATCGGTCTTCATGCGGTCCACGCCCTCCTCGATCATCGCGTGCATCCGCGCCAGGGCGGTCTTCACGACGTCGGCGGCGAGGCCGGCGCCGCGCCCGCGCTCGCCGAGGTCGATCAGCCCGGCCGCGACCGCCACGTCGGTGGCGGTCAGCGTGTCGCCGCCGAACACCCGGCTCTGCTCGACGAGCCGGTAGCCGACGCTGCGCGGGCCGACGCTCCGCCCGTCGTCGGCCACCAGCGAGCCGCCGCCGAGGCCGAGCGAGAGGAGGTCGGGCATGCGGAACAGCGTGCGCACGCCGCCCACCTCCACGACGTTGTTGGCCTCGCGCGGGAAGCCGCGGCGCAGGCTTCCGATGTCGGTGGTGGTGCCGCCGACGTCGACGACGATCGCGTCGGCGAGGCCGGACAGGAACGCCGCGCCCCGCATGCTGTTGGTGGGCCCGGAGGCGAAGCTGTAGACGGGGAACGCCTCGGCGGTGGCGGCCAGCATCACCGTCCCGTCGTTCTGCGTGAGGTAGAGCGGCGCCGCGAGCCCGCTCACCCGCAGGGCCTCGGTGAAGGCGCGGGTCGTGCGCCGCGCCAGGTCCACGAGGGCGGCGTTGAGCAGCGTGGCGTTCTCCCGCTCGAGCAGCCCGATGCGGCCGAGCTCGTGCGACAGCGTCACCGCGACGTCGGGATGCTCCTGGCGCAGGATGTCCGCCGCGCGCCGCTCGCACTCGGCGTTGAGCGGCGAGAAGACGGAGGCGATGCCCACCGACGTGATGCCGGCGGCGCGGATGCGGCGGGCCGCGTCGCACATGCCGGCCTCGTCG
This sequence comes from Candidatus Methylomirabilota bacterium, assembly GCA_036276335.1. GTDB lineage: Bacteria > Methylomirabilota > Methylomirabilia > Rokubacteriales > CSP1-6 > AR12. The sequence goes on from DASUPA010000010.1 coordinate 2,147, forward strand.
AACGGCATGATGGGCCGACCGTCGTACTCGTGGCCCCCCTCGAGCATGACGACCTCACCGCGCACGAGGCCGGCGAGGTCCTCGGGCCAGTCGACGAAGGGCGGCAGCGAGGCGCTCGCGGGCAGGCCGATCCGGACCGCGGCCACGCGGGTCAGGTCGCGCCGCTGGACCACGGCGTTGGTGAAGTGCGTGGTCCCGATCATGACGGCGTCGATCGGCCCCGTCGGCCCCGCCGCCGCCAGCAGTGCGCGCAGCGCCGCCGTGATGCCGCTCGTGACGTCGGGCGTCGTCGGCGTCTTCACCGCCTGGACCACCGCGTCGCCGTCGAGGAGGACGGCGTCCGTGTTGGTGCCGCCCACGTCGATGCCGATCCGCCTCACGCGAACACCGAGACGAAGTCGAGGTCGTAGCCGAACGCGCGCGGGCCCACGTGCTCCAGCCCCTTCGGCGTGAGCAGCACCGGCGGCGCGGGCAGCGCCACCACGCTGACGCGCTGGCCGTAGCGGAGCGTCTCGGTGCCGATGGCCTCGCCGGAGACGGTGTCCATGACGCAGATGAGGTCGGGCGTCATGACGCGCGGGGTGCCGTCCAGCCAGCCCACCGCGAACTCGTTCTGGAAGGCGAGCTCGAAGCACCGGCCGCGATCGTCGCCGAGGCCGTCGAGCCGGGCCGTGCCCCGGAGGAATCCCTCGGTGGCGCGCCGCGCGACGTCGGCGATCTTGCCCGTGAAGATCAGCCGGCCGCCCTCCGCCTCGACGAGCGCCGCGACCGGATCACGATGCGCGCGCCGCGCCGCCTGGACGGTCCGTCCCAGCCGGATGGCCTTGCTGGTCGAGTAGAGGATGGCGCACTCCTTGACCTCCTTGCCCGTGCGCGGCGCCTTGCAGGTGGCGGCGATCGAGCCGACGGCGACGCAGGCCGTGCGCGACAGCCGCTCCATCCACTTCCACGACGCCGCCTGCGCCACGATGACGGCGTTGTCGCGCACGTCGACCAGCGTGAGGGGGTACATGCGGAGGTCGTGGATCGCGAACGACGTCATCTGGGCCTCGGGGAAGGCGCGGCCCATGCAGTCGGCGTCGACCACCGGGCGGTCGAGGAGCGCGGCGGCCATGAACGGCTGCACGGCGTTGCCGCCGCCGATCTCGAGCGACATGATGGCGCGGAACCGGCGGCCGAGGTACTCCTCCATCATGGTGACCGCGCGGGCGATGGTGCGCGGGTCGGTGAGCCGCTCCTGGCCGACCAGGGGCGCGCCCATGTTCGAGACGACGGCCACGAGGTCGTCGTCGGCCAGGTCCAGCGGGTCCATGAGCGAGACGCGGGCGCCCTGGCGGTAGAGCGCCCGCATGTTGAGCAGCGCCAGGTAGGGGCTGCCGCCGCCACCGGTGCCGAGGATCCAGGCGCCGATCGCGAGCGACTCGATCTCCTCGGCGGACACGGGACGGAGCGGAGCCATCGCCCGCGTATGTTATCCTGCCGCGCAACCGTAGAGGGCTCCGCTCGCATCGGAGGCTGCCATGAAGATTCTGCTCAGCCTGTTCCTCGCCACCGCCATCGCCGCCGCGCCGGCCTCGGCCTTCGAGCGCGTCGGCGACAAGAAGATCCTCGTCTTCGCCGGCCGCCAGGAAGTGCCGACGATCGACCCCAGCGTCAAGTACGACTGGTCGATCCGGATGATGCAGCAGGCGC
>DASUPA010000011.1:0-2274 GCA_036276335.1 Candidatus Methylomirabilota bacterium
AGGACAGAGCGGGAAAATCAGGGCCGTCCGCCGGGCGAGGCGAGGCTAGCCCGCGCGCGTCAGGGCATCCAGGGCACCATCTCGACGCTTCCGCGCGGCGCGAAGGGGATCTCCAGCAACCAGAGGCCGCCCGCCGCCTGCGCCCGCCTCACCGCCGCGCCGAGGTTCTTCGCCTCCACCCGCTCGCTCCGTGCCCCGAACGCCTCGCCCAGCTTGACGAAATCGGGGTTCTCCAGCGCGGCGCCGATGTGGCGGCCGCCGAACATCCGGTCCTGGAACTGACGGATGGCGCCGAACGCGTTGTCGTTGAAGACCATCACGACCAGGTCCAGGGCGAGCGCGCGAGCGGTGGCCAGCTCCTGGAGCGTGAAGAGGAACCCGCCGTCGCCGCACACGGCCACCACCGGCCGCTCCGGGCGCGCGAGCTTGGCGCCGATGGCCGCCGGCAGCGAGTAGCCCAGCGTGCCGTACGTGCCGGGATGGATCAGGGTGCGCGGCAGGTACGTCTCGAGCATCAGCGGCATCCAGTAGCCGACCAGCGTGAGATCGTCGACGACGATCGTGTCGTCCGGCAGCGCGGCGCGCAGGTCGTCGACCACGGCCAGGACGGGCTCGGCGCGCTCCGTGAGCGCGGCACGCTTGCGCCGGCGGAACTCCGTGACGTCGTACCAGCCCTCGCGCCTCCGTCCGCCCAGCTCGGCGGCCAGCGCCTCGAGCACCAGGCGCGGGTCGCCGACGATGCCGACCTCCACGGGCCGGCGCTGGCCGATGAAGAGCGGGTCGATGTCGATTTGCACGAGACGCTCCGGGAAGCGCGCGCCGAGACTCGGGTCCGACACGACGTCGATGCGCGAGCCGACCACCAGGACGAGATCCGCCCGGGCGAGCACGTCGTCGTACAGGCCCAGCCGCCCCCAGCCGTCGCCCAGCGCCAGCGGGTGCCGGTCCGAGATGGCGCCGCGGCCGAACATGCTGGTCACCACCGGGGCACCGAGGGCCTCGGCCACGGCCACGAGCGCGTCGCCGGCCTCCGAGACCTCCACCCCCTCGCCGGCGAACACGAGCGGTCGCTGCGCCGACCGCAGCGCCTGTGCCGCGCGTGCAACCTCGGCCGGATCGCCGGCCGGGCGGCTGTAGCGCTCCGGCGGGAGGACGGCCACGTCCGCCTCGGCGCTCTGCACGTCGAGCGGCAGCTCGATGTACGCGGGCCGCGGCCGCCCGCAGCGCATGGCGCGCATCGCCTCGCGGATGACTCTCGGGATGTCGCCGGGCGCGGCGACCCGGGTCGCGTAGCCGCACACGGAGCGCGCCACCTCGACGGAGTTCGCCAGCTCGTGGAAATGACCGCCCTCGCGCTCGAGCTGGGCAAGCGCGTTCTGGCCGCCGAAGACGAGCATCGGCGCCGACTCCGAGTAGGCCATGCCCATCCCGGTCAGGGCGTTGGTGAGCCCGGGACCGGGCACCACGAAGCAGGCGGCGATCTTGCCCGACGCCCGCGCGTAGCCGGCGGCCATCAGCGAGGCGCCCTGCTCGTGGCGCACCGTCACCACCTTGAACGCGGGATCGCCGTACACGCCGTCGAAGAGCGGGCAATCGTGGGTCCCCACGATGCCGAACACGTGATCGACGCCCTCGGCCCGGAGCGCCGCCGCCACCGCGTGACCGCCTGTCATGCGTCGCATGCTGTCCTCTCGATTCGGGATTCGACTGCGGCTCCGATCTTACCCGGGTTGAGGGTTTCTATCCTGCTCGGGTCTGGAACCTTCTCAGGTCTCGAATGCGCGCTCGCAGTGTAGGATCGTACCCGAGGCGGTACCGTAGCGTGCTCGCGCGCTGCGAGGGAGGATCGTGATGCTCACGCGTCGTCGGTTCATGCATCTCGTCGGGGGCGCCGGCGCGATCGCGTCGGCGGCCGGGCTCGCGCAGCTCCGAACGGGCAGCGGCGCACCGGGCGCAGCGGCAGCGCTCGCCGGCGAACCGCGGACGGTACATCTCGAAGCCCGCAGCGTGCGCTGGGAGCTTGCGCCGGGGCGCACGGTGAGCGCCATGGCGTACAACGGCCAGATCCCGGGACCGGTCATCCGCGCGCGCGAGGGTGAGCGCCTCCGCATCGCGCTCAAGAACGAACTGGCGGAGCCGACAACGGTGCACTGGCACGGCGTCGACGTGCCGAACGGCATGGACGGTGTGCCCGAGGTCACACAGAAGCCTGTCGCGCCGGGCGAGACGTTCGTCTACGAGTTCGACGCCAGGCCGGCCGGAACGCGCTGGTAT
>DASUPA010000012.1:0-19011 GCA_036276335.1 Candidatus Methylomirabilota bacterium
AGGTAGGCGGCCGGCCGGCGCCAGCAGGCGCCGAGGAACCCGTCGCGACAGTCGTGCGGCACCGGCACGACGCGCACGTCGAGCGCGCCCCACGCGCCCTCGAGCTCCGCGAGCCTCGGAAAGATCGTGCGATCGATGGCAGCCAGCTCCGGGAAGTAGTCGTCCACCAGCCAGAAGCCCGTGCTCGACGGATCCCAGGTCAGGACCACGACGCGGCGCGCGGCCACGCGCGCGAGCTCGGCCAGACCACGGGGGCGATCGGACCAGTGGTGGAGGGTGAGGATCGCGAGCGTCGCTCCGAACGCGCCGTCCCGAAACGGGAGCGCGCCGGCCACGGCCCGCACGGCCGGCGCGGCGCCCGCCGGACGCTGCCGAAGCATCGCGCGGGAGGGCTCGACGGCGACGAGGCGCCGGTCCGCCGGCTCGTACGAGCCGGCCCCCGCCCCGACGTTGAGGACCGACGCGGCGTCGCCGAGCGCCTCCGCGATCGCCGCCGCGATCCGCGGATCGGGACGGCGCTGCACGCCGTAGCCGCCGCCGATCGCGTCGTAGAGCTGCGCTACTCGCTCCAGGGGAAGTTGACCTCGAGGATCTCGAACGACTTCGTGCCGCCGGGCAACTGCGCGGTGACCGAGTCGCCGACGCTCTTGCCGATGAGCGTCCGGGCGAGCGGCGCGAGGACGGAGATGCGGCCCGTGGCCGGGTCCGCCTCGTCGGAGCCGACGATCCAGTAGCGCACTTCCTTGCCCGTCTCGTCCTCGAGCCGCACGGTCGACGCGAACGTGACGCGCTTGCCGCCGCTCGGGACCTCGATCACCTCGGCGCCGCCCACCTTGGTCTCGAGGTCGTTGATCCGCCCCTCGAGGAAGGACTGCTTCTCGCGCGCCGCGTGGTACTCCGCGTTCTCGGAGAGGTCGCCGTGCGCGCGGGCCTCGGCGATCGCCTTGATGATCGCCGGCCGCTCGACGCGCTTCAGGCGCTCCAGCTCCTCCTTCAAACGCTCGAATCCCGTCCGCGTCATCGGTGTCCGCTGGACCGACATGCCGACACCTTAACACGGGCTCCGAGCCCGCCACGCGCGACCGACCACCGGCGACGGGGACGCGCGCCCGTCGTGCGGCGCTACGCGCGTCCGGGGGCCGGGGGCGCCATCTCCGGGCGCGCCAGCTCGCTCGTGCAGTGCGCGCAGCGCGTCGCCTTCAGCGGCACGGCGGACAGGCAGTACGGGCACTCGCGGGTGGTGGACGCGGGCGGTGGTGGCGGCGGGAAGAACCGCGCCGTCTGCCGGATCACGAGAAACATCGCGAACGCCACGATGACGAAGTTGATGATGGTGTTGAAAAAGAGGCCGTAGTTCAGCGTCGGCGCGCCAGCCGCCTTGGCGGCCGCGAGCGACGCGTAGGACTGCCCGGTGAGGCTCACGAAGAGGTTCGTGAAGTCGACGCCGTTCAGGGCCAGGCCGATGGGCGGCATGAGGATGTCGTTCACGAACGAGGTGATGACGGCGCCGAAGGCGGCGCCGATGACGAGCGCCACGGCGAGATCCACGACGTTGCCCCGCATGAGGAACGCCTTGAAGTCTTTCAGCATACCCGCCTCCCCTAGCCGCGCCGTCCGCCGCGCGACGGTGCGCTGCCGAAGGTCTCCACCTTGGCGTTGGCGCGGGCGCCGTTCACCCACGCCTCCCACGCCTGGCTCTGCTTCTGCGCGAGCACTTCCTTGGACAGCCGCTCCCGCTCGCCCGCGAGCTCCGCCATGTCCGGCGCCGCGCGCTCGAGCACCTTCAGGACGTAGTACCCCTGCGGGCTCTTCACCGGCGCCGTCACCTCGCCCGCGCGCGCCTGGAGCGCGGCGAGCTGCGCGTCGCCCGGCAGCCGCTCGGCGGGCTTGGCGCGGGAGAAGCGTGGCGTCTCGCCCGTCTGCGCGCCGGCCTTCCGGGCCAGCGCCTGGAAATCGCCGCCCCTGGCGCTCTCCGCCAGCTGCCTGGCGCGCTCGAGGGCGACGGCATCCGCCTTCTCGCGCTTGACGGCCGCCACGACCTTGTCGCGGATCTCGGCGAGCGGCGGCACGCCGGCCGGAATCGCCTCGATCGTCTTGACGATGACCCAGCCCGCCGGCGTTTTCACCGGGGCCGAGACGCCGCCCGTCGTGAGCCCGAAGGCCGCCTCCTCCAGCGGGTCGGTGCCCCCCGGCATGATCGGCCGATCGACCTTCGCGATCGTCGTCTCCACGGGCGCCAGGTCGAGGCGCCGGGCCTCCGCCATGAAGTCGCTCGCCGCCTGGAGCTGCGGCCGGAGCTCGTCCGCCTTCGCGCGCGCGGCCTTGTCCGCCGCCTCGCCCGCGAGCCGGTCGCGGATCACGGGCGCCACGTCCTTCAGCGACCGGCGCGACGCTTCCTTGACGTCCACGGCCCTGATCGCGTGGTAGCCGAAGGGTGTCCGCACGGGCTCCGCGGTGATCTCGCCCTTCTTCAGGGCGAAGAGTGCCTCCTCGAACTGCGGCACCATCTCGCCCTTCGACACCCAGCCGAGGTCACCGCCCTTGCCCTTCGAGCCGGGGTCCTCGGACACCTCGGCCGCCAGCTTGGCGAAATCCTCGCCGGCCTTCACCCGCCGGATGACCTCCGCGGCCTTGGCGCGCGCCTTGTCTTCCGCCTCGCTGCCCCCGGTCTGCGGGACGGGCACGAGGACATGCGAGCCACGCACCTGGCGCGGCGTCTCGAACTCCTTCGCGTGCTCGGTGTAGTACTTCTGGACCTCCTCGTCGGCGATGCGCGGCCGGAAGTCCTTGGGCGCCAGCGTCGCGTACTGCACGCGCCGGCGCTCGGGCTGCCTGAACTCGTCGGCGTGGCCCTTCAGGTAGGCCCCGACCTCGTCGTCGCTCGCCGTGGCCGCCGCCGTCAGGGCGCCGGTGTCGATGAGGGCCCACGCCGCGCGCACCTCCTCGCGGCGCGTGACGAACGCCTGCTCCAGCTCGGCGTCGGAGATTTTCATGCCGCCCTTCACGGTCGTCTCCACCTTCAGCCGCGTCAGCTCGCGCCGCACGTCGGCCTCGAAGGTTCCCGCGCTGATGCCCCGACGCTTGAGGAACTCCTGGTAGAGGCGCAGCGAGAACCGGCCGCTGTCCTGGAAGGCCGGCACCGCCTGGATCTGCGCGTTCAGCTCCTCGTCGGTCACCTCGAGCCCCTCCGCCCGCGCGCGCTGCACGACGAGCGCTTCCTGCACGAGGTCGTTCACCGCCTGCTGCGGGAGCCCCAGCTGCTCGGCGAGCTCGGGCGAGAAGCGGTCGCGATAGACGCGCGAGTAGGCGTCGAGGTAGGCCTGGTACCGGCGCTGGTAGCGCTCCAGGGGGATCAGCTCGCCGTTGACGCTCGCCACCGCGTCGGCGCGGTCGGAGCCGCCGTTCATGGTGCCCACCACCACGCTGGTCAGCACGAAGGCGGCGATGACCAGCAGCAGGCCGATCTGCAGGAGGCGTCGATACCGTCGCATCACCCCGATCATCCGGACTCCTCGACGTCGATGATTGGCGCTCTACTCGTCGCGATCCGGCTCGGCGACGCGCGGCAGCGGCCCCTCCGCGTCCTCGGGGACCACGCGACGGGCCACCGTGATGAAGCCCGTGTGGGCGACCATCCGGTGGAAGGGACGGACGGACTGCTTCTCGATGTTCCACGGGCGGAACAGCGTCTCGAAGGTCTCGACGAGCGCCCAGTGCCGGTCGCGGCCGAGCGCCTCCGCCGTCTGCTGCGACTGGATGATCGTCGGCACGTACGAGACGAAGATGCCGCCGGGGCGCAGCACGCCCGCCATGGCCGGCGTGAGCTTCCACGGCTCCGGGAGATCGAGCACGACGCGGTCCACCGGCTCCTCGTCGGCGACACCGTCCTCCACCGGCCGCAGGCGGACGGTGAGGTTCGTCACCTCGCCGCAGCGCATGTGGATGTTGGCGAGCGCGCGGCGCGCGAACTCCTCGCGCTGCTCGTAGGTGATGACGCGCCCCTCCGGCCCCACCGCGCGCAGCAGCGCGAGCGTCAGCGCGCCCGATCCCATGCCGGCCTCGAGCACGCGGCAGCCGGGATAGACGTCCGCCCAGAACAGGATCATCGCGAGGTCCTTCGGATAGATCACCTGGGCGCCGCGCGGCATGTCGAGGACGAACTCGGCGAGCGTCGGCCGCAGGGCGACGTACCGGAGCCCCATCGAGCTGCGGACCCACGTCCCCTCCGGCTGCCCGATGATGCCGTCGTGCGAGATCCAGCCCCGGTCGGAGTGGAACGTCTCGGACTTCCGGAGAAAGATCAGGTGGCGCTTGCCGCGCTGGTCGATGAGCAGCACCTGCTCGCCGTCCTGGAAGGGCGCTCCCTCGTTCAACGATGCTCCTGCGGTTGCGATGCGGTCAACGGGGGTACGCGGGGATTCCTTCGGCCATGACCTGCCAATGGTACACTACCCGGCGCCACGGAGACACCCAACGCGATGCGGATCCGCGCGCTCGGCCACGTCTCGCTCTTCGTTCGCGACCTCGAGGCGACGCGGCGCTTCTACGGCGACGTGCTCGGCCTGGCGGAGACCGGCACCGCCAAGGACGGTCGCATCGTGTTCTTCTCCGCCGGCGTCCGTCACCACGACCTCTCGTGCGAGCTGGCGCGCGCCGACGGGCCCGGGCCCCGGCCGAAGGGCGTGCCCGGCCTCTACCACATCGCCTTCGAGGTCGGCGCCTCGCCGGAGGAGCTGGCCGCGGCCCGGCGCCACGTCGAGTCCCGCGGGCTCACGCCGTTCGGCGAGTATGCGCAGGGCTTCTGTGTCCGTGATCCCGACGGTCACGAGATCGAGCTCTACGTCGAGCCGGATCGTCCGGATGCCGGTCAGCGGGAGACGGTGAGGCGCTCGCGGCCGTAGTGGTCGGCGTCCTGCCACGGCCGGCCCTCGGCGAACCGCCGCGAGGAGAACGGCGACAGGTCGGCCGTCACCGGCGCCCCGCCCGTGACCCACTCGGCGAGGCAGCGCCCGATCGCGGGCGAGGTCTTGAACGAGGTGCCGGAGTCGCCGGCCATGACCCACAGCCCCTCGATCGACGGCACGCGCTCGATGACGGGCCGGCCGTCGGGAGACATCATGATCATCCCCGCCCAGCCGCCGCGCATCGGCGCGTCCTCGAACACGGGGAACCGCGCAGCGAGGGCGGCCCGGCAGCCGGCGACGTAGGCCGCGTCGACGGGCTCGTCGTACTTCTCGGGATCGCCGTGGGCGGCGCCGAGCTCGACGCCGATGAGGGTGCCGGCGGCGCCCTCGGGCCGGAACCACGACTTCTGTGTGGCGTCGATGATCGCCGGGTGGCGATGGGCGAAGCCCGCCGGCCACCGGAAGACCGCGACCTGGATGCGATACGGCACGAGGCCCCAGTCGAGCCCGAGCGGCTGCAGCAGCGGCTGCGCCCACGCCCCCGCCGCCACGACGACGGCCGCGGTGGCGACCGGTCCCGCCGACGTCTCCACCGCGGTGACCCGCCCGCCGTCGACGACGATCCGCAGCGCCTCGCAGCGCGTCTCGATCGTGGCGCCGGCGCGGCGGGCGGCCGCCGCGAAGGCGTACGTGGTCGCGCTGGGGTCGGCGAACCCCGAGCCCGGCTCGTGGGCGGCGGCGCCGACGCCGGCAAGGTCGACGCCGGGCAGCAGCGCGCGCGTCTCCTCCGGCGTGATCTCCCGGGTGTCGATGCCGAGCGCCCGCTGGCGGGCGACGTTGCGGCGGAGCGCGTCGCGGTACTCGGGGCCGACCAGCTGCACGAACCCGACGGCCTCGAAGCCGCAGGAGCCGCCCACGATCGTGTCGAAGTCCCGGAACACCTTGAGGCTCTCGAGGGCGAGCCGCGACTCCGCCTCGTTCGTGTAGTGCATCCGCACGAGCGCGCCGGACTTGCCGGTGGCGCCGGCGGCCAGATGGCGCCGCTCGACCAGCAGGACGTTCCGCACGCCGAGCGTGGTCAGATGGAAGGCGGTGCTGGCGCCGTTGGCGCCCCCGCCGATGACGACGACGTCGGCCGTGCGCATGCCGCCCGCGATTGTAGCAGCCACCGGAGCGCTTGACAGCGGCGGGCGCTTGCCCACAAATAGCAGCACTCTCCGGGGAGGTGTCTTGACATGAGCGAGCTCAGCCGACGCGACGTCCTCAAGGCGGCCGGCGTGGCCGGGGCGGCGGCGCTGCTGCCGTCGGCGCTGCCAGGCGGCGCCCACGCGCAGACGACGCAGAAGCGGGACCTCGTCGTCGCGCAGGGCGGCGACATCTCGAAGTTCGACCCGCACTTCAGCACGTCGTCGAACGAGATCCGCTGGACGTTCAACATCTTCGACAACCTCGTGTCCCGCCACCCCGACGGCAAGCTCTATCCCGGGCTCGCCACCGAGTGGAAGCTCACGAATCCGACGACGTGGACGTTCAAGCTCCGCTCCGGCGTGAAGTGGCACAACGGTGACCCGTTCACCTCGGCCGACGTCAAGTACAGCTTCGAGCGCACGTGGGACCCGAACGTGAAGTCGCGCGTGAACACGGTGTTCACGACCGTCCAGCGTGTGGAGGCACCGGATCCGCACACGGTCGTCTTCACGACCAAGAAGCCGGATCCGCTCCTCGCCGCGCGGACGGCCTTCTACGGCGGCCAGATCGTGCCGAAGAAGTACCTCGAGGCCGTCGGCGGCGACGCGTTCAACGCCAAGCCCATCGGCACCGGCCCCGTGCGTTTCGTGTCGTGGACGAAGGACGACCGGTGCGTGCTCGAGGCGAATCCCGATTACTTCGGCGGCAAGCCGGACTTCGACCGGCTGATCGTTCGCCCCATCCCCGAGCTCGCCCCGCGCATCGCGGCGCTGCTCAAGGGTGAGGTCGACATCATCACCCAGCTGCCCCCGGATCACGGCGAGCGAGTGGCCGCCAACCCGAGCACGCGCATGGTGGGGGCGCTCTACGCGGGCCTGTACGTGCTGGCCGTGAACAGCAAGGTGCCGCCGCTCGACAACCCGCTCGTGAAGCAGGCGCTCTCCCTGGGTGTCGACCGCGAGGTCATCGTGAAGGAGCTGTGGCGCGGCCGCGGCATCGTGCCGAACTCCCAGATCGCCAAGGGCGACAACCACTGGGACGCTTCCTTGCCGCCGCTGGCCTACGACCCGAAGGCGGCGCGTGAGCGCCTCAAGAAGTCGGGCTACAAGGGCGAGGAAGTCGTCATCGAGACGACGTCCGGCTACACCGCCAACGACAAGCCGATGTCGGAGGCGATCGTGGCGATGTGGCGCGACATCGGCGTCAACGCCAAGGTCGAGATCCTCGAGTACTCCGTCCGCGCGCAGAAGAACCGCGACCGGACGTTCAAGGGCCTCTGGTGGTCCGATCCGACGTCGACGCTCGGCGATCCCGATGGCATGTTCTGGCGGCTCCTGTCCCCGGGCGGACCCCAAGATTACTGGCGCCACGCGAAGTTCGACGAGCTGGGCGAGGCGGCGCGCTTCTCCATCGACGAGAAGTTCCGCGGCCAGGCGTACAAGGAGATGACGAAGATCTTCTTCGAGCACCTGCCGTGGATCCCCGTCATCCAGCCGTACGAGGACTACGGGCTCCAGAAGTACGTCGACTGGACGCCGAACCCCAACCAGCAGTTCGAGATCCGTCGCTTCGCGTTCAAGTTCCGCCGGGCCTAGGAGGCGACCGGCCGGGGCGCGCCGGCGCCCCGGCCGGTCTCATCGATGCGTGCCGTCGCCGTCTTCCTCGCCACCCGCCTCGCCCGCGCGCTCGTCGCCGTCTGGCTCGTCTCCACGGTGGTCTTCGTCGTGATGCGCCTGTCGGGCGATCCCGTGCCGCTGCTCCTGCCCCCCGACGCGCCGCGCAGCGAGTACGAGCGCGTGGCCCGGGAGCTCGGCACCGACCGGCCGCTCCCCGTCCAGTACGGCGTCTTCCTCGGCAACGCGCTCCGCGGGGACTTCGGGCGCTCCATCCACTTCCGGGAGCCGGCGGCCCGCGTGGTCGTGGGCTACCTGCCGGCGACGGCGGAGCTCGGCCTCACCGCCTTCGCGCTGGCGCTGCTGGTCGCGATTCCGATCGGCCTGCTGTCCGCCGTACGCCGCAACTCGCTGGTGGATCAGGTGGCGATGGCGGTCGCGCTCGTCGGGCAGTCGGCGCCCACGTTCTTCGTCGGCATCTTCCTGATCCTGATCGTGTCCCTCAAGGCCGGCTGGCTGCCGACGTCGGGACGCGGCGACTGGACGCACCTGGTGCTGCCGGCGGTCACGCTCGGCGCCTTCGCGATGGCGTCCATCGCCCGGCTCACGCGGTCGGCGATGCTCGAGGTCCTGCGCGCCGACTACGTCCGGACCGCGCGCGCCAAGGGGCTGCGCGAGCAGGTGGTCGTCATCAAGCACGCGCTGCGCAACGCCGCGATCCCGATCGTGACCATCACCGGGCTGCAGTTCGGCACGCTCCTCGGAGGCGCCGTGGTGACCGAGACGGTGTTCGCCTGGCCGGGGATCGGACGGCTCGCGATCCAGTCGATCTACAACCGTGACTACCCGGTCGTGCAGTGCGTGGTGTTCCTCTCCGCCCTGCTCTTCATCGTCATCAACCTCACCGTCGAGCTCATCTATGGCGTCCTCGATCCCCGCGTCCGCCCCCGCTGACGCGGAGGCGCCCGGCGTCGCCGCCGTCGGCGGCCAGGTCGGGCGCCGGACGCGGCGCCTGGCCACCCTCGGGGGGCTGTTCGTGGCGGGACTGCTGGCGGTGGCCGCCGCCGCGCCGTGGCTGGCGCCGCAGGATCCCCTGCGCCAGTCGCTCCGCACGCGGCTCGCCGCGCCGACCCTCGAGGGGCCCGACGGCAGCGCACACATCCTCGGCACCGATCACCTCGGCCGGGACGTGCTGTCGAGGACGATCCACGGCGCGCGGGTGTCGCTGACGGTCGGCTTCGCCGCCGTCGTCGTGGGCGGGCTCGTCGGCGCCGGCCTCGGCATCGCCGCCGGGTACCGCGGGGGCTGGCTCGACACGGCGGTCATGACGGTCGCCGACGCCCAGCTCGCCTTCCCCTTCATCCTCCTCGCGATCGGCATCATCGCCGTGCTCGGCCCGAGCTTTCCGACGCTCATCGTGGTCATCGGCCTGTCGGGCTGGCCCGGCTACGCGCGGGTGCTGCGCGCACAGGTCCTCGTCCTGCGCTCGCGGGAATTCGTGGACGCGATCCACGCGCTCGGCGGCACGGTCGTCCGCGTCGTCGGGCGCCACATCCTGCCGAACGTCCTGTCCTCCCTGGTCGTGATCGGCACGCTGGAGCTCGCCCGGTCCATCGTGCTGGAGGCGACGCTCTCGTTCCTCGGGCTCGGGATCCAGCCGCCGACGCCGTCCTGGGGCGGCATGGTGCAGGAGGGGCGCGAGTACCTCGACACGGCCTGGTGGATCTCGACCTTTCCCGGGCTCGTCCTCATGCTGACCTCGGTGGCCGTGAGCCGGACGGGCGACTGGCTCCGCGATCTGCTCGACCCGACGCTCAGAGGAGAATAGTCCTCCGACCCTCGTGTGCGATGATAGTCGGGCATGAAGATCCTCGTCGTGGACGACTCCAACCCGCACCGACGGATGCTGACGGCGGTCTTCGGACGAGCGGGCCACGACGTCGTCACCGCGCCGGACGGCGAGGCGGCGCTGGCGCTGCTCTCGGCCGAGCCGGTGGACGCGGTCGTCTCCGACGTCCGGATGCCGAAGATGGACGGGTTCCAGCTCTGCCGCACCATCCGGCAGGACCCGCGCTGGTCCCGGCTGCCTTTCATCTTCTACAGCAGCGTCTTCATCGGCCGGCCGGCGCAGGACCTCGGGCGGGACATCGGCGCCACGGCGTACATCGACGCCAAGGACGTGGCGCCCGCCGACGTGGCGCGCCAGCTCGAGAGCCTCGTGCGGCGCGCGCAGCGTGAGGAGTACGGCGAGCGGCTCACGCGGCTGCTGGACGACGCCGACTTCGCGCGGCGGTACCACCAGGTCGTCCTCGAGGCGCTGGGGGGCGCGGGCCAGCAGGAGGTGCGCGAGCTGGTGGCCGAGAGCGCCAGGGCGCTCGACACCGTCCTGTCGCGCCTCGACCGGGAGCGGCAGGCGCTCAGCCTCAACGTCGACCGCGACGTCCAGGCGGCGCAGCTGGCGGTCCTCCGCGAGCTGGGCGAGTATCTCGGCGACCGGATCAACAATCCGCTGGCCGTCATCCTCGCCAGCGCGCAGCTGCTGGAGATGAAGGCGCCAGGCGACGCGACCACGGAGGCCGCCGAGCGCATCGCGGGCGCCGTGAAGAAGATCAACGCCGTCGTCCGCGAGATCGCCCGTCGCAGCGGCGAGGTAGACTAGGAGGCGGCGCCGAAGGCGTCGAGGCCGGTGATGTCGCGGCCCACGATGAGGATGTGGATGTCGTGGGTGCCCTCGTAGGTGTTCACCGTCTCGAGGTTCATCAGGTGCCGGATGATCGGGTGCTCGTCCACGATGCCGGCCGCGCCCAGGATGTCCCGCGCCATGCGGGCGCCGTCGAGCGCCACCTGCACGTTGTTCATCTTCGCGAGCGAGATCTGCTGCGGCCGCACCTTCCCCGCGTCCTTCAGCCGTCCCAGCTGAAGCACGAGCAGCTGAGCCTTGGTGATCTCGTTGAGCATCCACACCAGCTTCTGCTGGACGAGCTGGAACGAGCCGATCGGCTTGCCGAACTGGACTCGCTGCTGGGCGTACTGGAGCGCCCAGTCGTAGCACGCCATGAGCGCACCGACCGCGCCCCAGGCGATGCCGTAGCGCGCCTGGGACAGACACCCGAGCGGTCCGCGCAGCCCCTTCACGTTCGGGAGCTTGTTCTCGGCGGGGATGGAACAGTCCTGCAGCGCCAGCTCGGAGGTGATGGAGGCCCGCATCGAGAACTTGCCGTGGATGTCGAGCGCCGAGAAGCCGGGGGTGCCCTTCTCCACCAGGTAGCCGTAGATCTCGCCGTCGTCCTCCTTCGCCCAGACGACCGCGACGTCGGCGATGGAGCCGTTCGTGATCCAGAGCTTGGTGCCGTTCAGCACGTAGCCGTCACGCGTCCGGCGCGCGCGCGTCTTCATCGACCCGGGGTCGGAGCCGTGGTCGGGCTCCGTGAGCCCGAAGCAGCCGACCTTCTGCCCGGTGGCGAGCTGCGGGAGCCACCGCTCCTTCTGCGCCTCGCTGCCATAGGCGTAGATGGGATACATCACCAGACCGCTCTGCACCGAGGCGGCCGAGCGCAGGCCGGAGTCGCCCCGCTCGAGCTCCTGCATGATGAGGCCGTAGGCGACGTTGTTGAGCCCGGCGCAGCCGTACCCCTTCAGCGTGGCGCCGAACACGCCCAGCTCGCCGAGCCGCGGGATGAGCGCGACGGGGAAGGTGCCCGCCCGGTGCGCCTCGGCCACCACCGGCACGAACTCGGCTTCCACCCAGTCGCGGACGGTGTCGCGGATCATCCGCTCGTCCTCGGACAGCAGGCCCTCGATGCCGTAGTAGTCGACGCCGCGGAACTTTTCCATCGCGCTTATCTCCTGGCGGTCACGACAGGCGGACCGGGTTGAAGTCGGTGTGGCGGTCGTACGTGTCGAGGCCTTCCCGCGCCTTGAGCCACGCGACGGCCGCGTAGGTGAGCGGCGTCGCCGCCGCCTCGTAGGCGACCTTGAAGATCCACTGCGCGGCGACGATCGAGACGACCGCGCCGGCCGGCACCACGCCCGCGAAGGCCAGGGTGACGAACACCGCGCTGTCGAGCCCCTGCCCCACGATGGTGGAGCCGATCGTCCGCATCCACAGCCAGCGCCCCTGCGTGGCGATCTTCAGCTTGGCCAGCACGAAGGCATTGGCGAACTCGCCGACGAGGTAGGCGAGGAAGGAGGCGGCGAGGATGCGGGGCGTCTGCCCGAAGATCACCTCGTAGGCGTCCTGGCCCTTCCAGAACGGCGCCGGCGGCAGCTCGCCGCCGAGCCAGAGGGCGGCGACCATGAGCGCGTTGCAGGCGAAGCCCAGCCAGATCACCCGCCGCGCCACGCCGTACCCCCAGACCTCGGTGAGCACGTCGCCGATGACGTAGGAGATCGGAAAGATCACGATGGCGGCGGGCACGACCACGCCGGCGACGCCGATCAGCTTGGCGGCCATCGTGTTGGCCGTCAGCAGGCAGGTCACGAAGAGGGCCGCGAAGGAGACGAATCGCCAGCTCATGGCGCTCGATCATACTATCGGCCAGCGGCACCACGAAGGCCGGGCCCCACGTCGTGGGACAGCTCCCCGCCCGCCCGGCGTCCGTCGGGGCCCGCCGCGCTCCGTGCTACACGTTGGTGACGATCGCCGAGGGCTCCTCCTCGAGCGCGCGGCGGAGGGCGAGGGCGAGGGCGGCGTCGTGCTCGTGCGAGATCGCGAAGATCCGGCACTGCGCGACCTTGCCGGGCAGGTACTTCAAGATCTCGGTGAGCGGCTCCATCGACACGGACTTGGTCGCGGAGTCGTAGACGTAGATCTGGCGGTCGCCCATCTTGAGCGGGTTGAGCGGGCGGGGGTCCTGCAGGGCCATGTCGATCTTGAACGGGAAATCGCGAAGCGCGGCGGGGAGGAAGCCTCGCACGCGGTGCTCGACGACCTCGGCGGGCAGGAAGGCGTGGCCACGGCGCGGCTCGAAGAGGTCCAGCACGACCTCGTGCGACATCCGCCACTTGAGCCGCCGGTCCAGGATGTGCCGCCACTCGACGCCGAGGCGCCGGCGTTCCGCGGCCTCGTCGTCGTGCCAGCGTCCGACGTCCTCGAGCAGTGTCCACTCGGTCAGGTGCAGGTAGGGATGGAGCTCCCGCGACAGGTCGTACGGAAACGCGATGCGCATCGTGTCGCGGAAGATCTCCTTCAGGTGCAGGTCGATGCCGCGCGTGGTGCGGTGGTAGTAGACGTTGGTGTACATGTAGAAGCGCGCGTTCAGGAACATGATGAACGCCTGCAGCCCGCCGCGGTCGAGCGTCAGCCCGTTCTCGGAGAAGAACGAGTAGTAGATGATGCGCTCGATGTCGATGGGCCCCACCGCCACGCCGCACATGTAGGCGTCGCGCAGCACGTAGTCCATGTTGTCGGCCGTGAACACGCCCGACAGCAGCGGCTTGAGGAACTTGAGCCATTTCGGGTGGTGGGGCAGCGGCTCCGTGTACCCCTTCCCCATCAGGTAGCAGATCCACTCCGGGTCGATCGCCTCGTCGGCGTTGAACACCCCGCTCGGGCTGCGGCGCAGCGACCGGAGCACGTCGCCGAGCTCGTCGCGAATGATGCGCTGGCCGACCAGCTCGTGGGTCAGGTTGTAGTCGACGAGGAAATTGTCGTCGAAGAAGTGGCCGAAGGGGCCGTGGCCGATGTCGTGCAGCAGGCCCGCCATCCGCAGCAGCTCCTCCAGGAGCGCCGGCGACGGCGCGTCGCTGCCGAAGATCGCACGGAGCGAGGGATAGAGCTGCTGCGCGAGCCGCCCGGACAGGTGCATGGCGCCGAGGGAGTGCTGGAAGCGGCTGTGCTCGGCGGCCGGGAAGACCCAGCGCGCCGACTGCAGCTGCGGGATCCGGCGCAGGCGCTGGACCCACGGCGTGTCCATGACGTCCTGCTCGGTGCCCTCGCCCGGGATGCCGCCCGGTCGCGTGTAGAGGATGTACTGGTGGATGGGGTCGGCGATCAGCCCGCGCCCCTCGTAGGTGTCGGCGGCGCCCTTCATGAGCCGAGGGTACCGCTCATTGCGAGGTCCGGTACAGCCGGGTGCGGTCGATGGAGCGCACGGGGATGATCCGCACGGCGTCGTCGCGCCTGACGGCGACCTCGATCGTGTCGCCGGCCTCCTTGCGCCACATCTCCTCGTAGAACTGCTCCTGCGTCTTCACCCGCACCCCGTTCACGCCGACGATGCGATCGCCCTTCCGGAAGCCGGCGCGGCGCGCCGGTCCCGTCTCGTTGAACCCGTCGACGAACACGCCGTCCGGGTTCGCGCGCGTGTGCAGCCCGATCCACGGCCGGGGCCGGCGGCTCGACACGCGCCCGGCGGCGATCAGCTCGTCCTTGACCGGCAGGAAGGCCTCGAGCGGGATGGCGAGATTGACGTACGCGGGCGCCTCGCCCAGCCGGAGCGAGACGATGCCGACCAGCCGGCCGTGCGCGTCCACCATGGCGCTCCCTCCCCACGACGGGATCGCCGGCGACACCAGGAACGCGCGCGGCAGCATGTACTCCCAGAACGCGGAGAAGCGGCGCACGGCCCGGAGCGTGGCCGCCGTGTGCACCAGCTCGTTGTCCTCGTCGGCGCCCACCATGCCCGCGACCGCGCCCTCCGTCATGTCGTCCGAGTCGCCCAGCGCCGCCGCCGGCCACGGGCCGTCGCCCCCGAGCCGCACGACCGCCAGTCCCGTGTCGAGGTCGGCCCCGACGAGGCGGGCGGGCACGGTCGCCCCGTCCCGCGTGCGGGCCTCGATGCGTGTGGCGTCGAGGACCAGATAGCTGACGGTGACGACGTAGCCACGCGCGTCGAAGATCACGCCGCTGCCGGCGCGCCGGGCGCCCAGCCGCGCCGAGGACGGCGCCTCCGCCGGCGCCGTGACCGACAGGGCCACCACGGCCGGCTGGACGGCGCGCACGTACGTCGGCAGCGGCGACACCGCTCGCGGATGCAGGCGCGGCGCCGGGGCCCGCGGCACGGCCAGCGCCAGGGCCGGAACGAGCACGAGGGCGGCGGCGGCAACGCTCAGGAGACGCGGCGGCATGGCACCTCCGGGGCTAGCGGTGGCCGTACTGCTGCTCGTACCACGCGCGGAAGGCGCCGGACTTGAGTGGCCGCCACCACGCTTCGTGCTCGCGATACCACCGCACGGTTGCCTCCAGGGCGGAGCCGAACGGATGTTCCGGCGCCCAGCCGAGCTGCCGGATTTTCGCGCAGTCGACGGAGTAGCGGCGGTCGTGGCCGGGCCGGTCGGCGACGCGCTGGATCAGCCGCTCCGGCTTGTCGGTGAGCCGGAGGATCTCGCGGGTCAGCGCGACGTTCTCCACCTCGTGGCCGCCGCCGATGTTGTACACCTCGCCGTCGGCGCCCTTGCGGAGCACGAGGTCGATGGCCGCGCAGTTGTCGAGGACGTAAAGCCAGTCGCGCACGTTCCGCCCGTCGCCGTAGAGCGGCAGCGGGAGGTCGTCGAGCGCGTTCGTGACGAACAGCGGGATCACCTTCTCGGGATACTGGTAGGGCCCGAAGTTGTTCGACGAGCGCGTGATGAGCACCGGCACCCGGTGGGTGTGCCAGTAGGCGAGCGCCAGCAGGTCGCCGCCCGCCTTGGACGCCGAGTACGGGTTGGAGGGCCGCAGCGGGTCGGTCTCCGCCGAGGATCCGCTCGCGACGCTGCCGTAGACCTCGTCGGTGCTGATGTGCAGCAGCCGCGGGACGCACAGCTCGCGCACCGCCTCGAGCAGCGTGAACACGCCGAACACGTCCGTCCGGAGAAAGGCATCCGCCTCGGTCAGCGAGCGGTCGACGTGCGACTCGGCGGCGAAGTTCACGACGGCGTCCACGCCGCGGAGCAGGTCGCGCACGAGCCGGGCGTCGCAGATGTCGCCCTGCACGAAGGTGTAGCGGCGATCGCCCTCGACGTCGGCCAGGTTGGCCCGGTTGCCGGCGTAGGTGAGCTTGTCGAGATTGACGACCTGGTCGTCCGGATGCGCTCGGAGCACGTGACGGATGAAGTTGCTGCCGATGAATCCCGCGCCGCCCGTCACCAGCAGCTTCATCGGGACGCCATCTACCCCTTCGTGATCTCCCAGACGTCGGCGCCGGCGAAGTCCCACGGCAGGCGGCCCTCGTCGCAGGCGGACGGCTCGGCCGAGAAGTGGAGGTCGGTGAAGTAGATGATGCGGCCCGTCCCGGCGCCGAGGTTGCGCACGCCGTGCGCGACCCCGGGCGGAATGGCGAGCAGGCGGGAGGCGCCGTGTCCCAGCACGATGCGCATCCGCGTGCCCTCGGTGCGGGAGCGCGTCCGCACGTCGAGCAGGACGACGAGCAGGCGGTCCGACGGCGGGACGTACCAGACGTCCGTCTGCCGCTGGTGAAGGTGGAACGCCTTGATGGCGCCCGGCGCGACCTCGCTGTAGTTGACCTGCTTGACCGTGAACTCTCCGAGCGCTTCCGGCCGGCCCTCCACCAGCCGCGCCAGCTCGGTCATCGAGCCGCCGTCGTCGGCGTGGCGCTTGAGCTCGATCAGACGAACGCCGTCGATGACGGGCGCGGGGCCATAGGACTGGAGGTGGAAGGCGCGCTTGGCGTCGGGCGTGAAGTCCATCAGTCAGGCCGGCAGCATAGCACGCTAGGGTTCCGGCTCCACGAGCCGCCGCAGGTACTCGCCGTACGAGTTGTCGCGCATCGGCCGCGCCAGCCGCAGCACGTCGGCGGCCTGGATGTACCCCATGCGATAGGCGATCTCCTCGACGCACGCGACCATCAGTCCCTGCCGCTCCTCGAGCGTCTGGATGAACGTGGACGCCTGCAGGAGCGCCTCGTGCGTCCCGGTGTCGAGCCAGGCGATGCCGCGGCCGAGCCGCTCGACGTGCAGCTCCCCCGTGCGGAGGTAGGCGAGGTTGACGTCGGTGATCTCGAGCTCGCCGCGCGCCGAGGGCTTGAGCCCGGCCGCGATGTCGACGACGCGATTGTCGTAGAAGTAGAGCCCGGTGACGGCCCACGACGAACGCGGCCTCGCGGGCTTCTCCTCGAGTCCCACCGCCCGGCCCTCGGCGTCGAACTCCACGACGCCGTAACGCTGTGGGTCGCGGACCCAGTACGCGAACACGGTCGCGCCGCGCGGCCGTGCGGCGGCGCGCTTCACCGACTCCGGCAGTCCGTGGCCGTAGAAGACGTTGTCGCCGAGGGCAAGGGCGACGGGATCCTCTCCGATGAACTCCTGCCCGATGAGGAACGCCTGTGCCAGCCCGTCCGGGCTCGGCTGCACGGCGTACCGGATCGTCAGCCCGAGATGGGCACCGTCCCCGAGCAGCCGGCGGAATGCGTCCGTGTCGTGGGGCGTGGAGATGACGAGAATGTCGCGGACGCCGGCCAGCATCAGCGTGGCCAGCGGGTAGTAGATCATCGGCTTGTTGTAGATGGGGACGAGCTGCTTGCTGAGCGCCAGGGTGGCCGGATAGAGCCGCGTCCCGGAGCCGCCGGCCAGGATGATGCCTTTCGTGGTGCTCCCCATGAATTTTTGCGAGTATAGCAGCCGCGGGCGTGCCCCACGAAGTACGGGGTACCGGGCATCTGGTTGAATCTCGACCGGAAATAGGGGTAATATCGCGGCGATGAAGACACTCAGGGAAATGCTGGCGGAGGCGCGGCAGGTCGTGCCCGAGGAGGGCCCGGAGGAGCTGGCCCGACGGCTCGAGTCGGAGACGCCGCCGGTCGTGATCGACGTGCGCGATCCGGACGAGTACCGCGACGGGCACATCGAGGCGGCGACCAACATCAGCCGGGGCTTCCTCGAGTTCCGGGTGGGCACGGCCGTGAGCGACCCCACCACGCCGATCGTCCTCTACTGTCAGACCGGGCTGCGCTCCGTCCTGGCCGCCAAGGCGCTGAAGGAGCTCGGCTACCAGACCGTCATCAACCTCCAGGGTGGCTATCAGAAGTGGGCGCAGTCGGGCTTCCCGGTGGTCAAGGACGTCGCGATGACGCCGGACCAGATTCAGCGCTACAGCCGGCACTTCCTCCTCGCCCAGGTGGGCGACAAGGGACAGCGGCGGCTGCTGCGGTCCAAGGTCCTGCTGATCGGCGCGGGCGGGCTCGGCTCGCCGACCGCGCTCTATCTCGCCGCGGCGGGCGTCGGCACGCTGGGGCTGATGGACGGCGACGTCGTGGACGTGACGAATCTCCAGCGGCAGATCCTGCACACGACGGCGGACGTCGGCAAGCCGAAGGTCGAGTCGGGCGCGCGAGCCCTGAAGGCCCTGAACCCGGACGTGAACGTGATCTCCCTTCCCACGCGCATCACGGTCGACAACGTGATGGAGATCATCAAGGACTACGACCTCGTGGTCGACGGCTCCGACAACTTCGAGACGCGCTACCTCGTGAACGATGCCTGCTATCTCGCCGGCAAGACGAACGTCCATGGCTCGATCTTCCAGTTCGAGGGCATGGCCACCGTCTTCGCGCCGAACGAGGGGCCGTGCTATCGCTGCCTGTATCCGGCGCCGCCTCCGCCGGGCCTCGTCCCCTCCTGAAGCGAGGCCGGTGTCCTGGGCGTGCTCCCGGGAATGATCGGTGTGGTGCAGGCGACGGAGACCGTGAAGCTCATCCTCGGCATCGGGGAGCCCCTGATCGGCCGCCTGCTGACGTACGACGCCCTCGGCATGCGGTTCCGCGAGGTGCGGCTGCGTCGCGATCCGAGCTGTCCGCTCTGTGGGACGTCGCCGACGATCACGGACCTCTCGATCCATCGCGGGGACGCCGCCGTCGCCTGCGAGGCGCCGAACGGCCACGGGACGCCGGCCGGCGCGGCCGTCCGCGCTGGACGCTAGGCCCGCGCGCTCCGTCCTCATCTGGCTCGACCGGCCGGATGCCTACGTGCTCGCGGCCGAGGCGGCGGGCCTCACCAAGCACGTCGCCCTCGAGGTCGCCCCGCTCGCGAGCGATCCGCCCGACGAGGCGCTCGCTCGCGCCGACGCGCTCCTCGCGTGGCGGCCTCCCGCCCGTCTCGCGGCGCGGGCGCCGCGCCTGCGGTGGATCCAGTCGCTGACCGGCGGCGTCGACCAGTGGCTCGTCCCCGACTATCCCGCGCGAGCCGTGCTCACCTGTGCGCGCGGCAGCCATCGTCTCGCCATGCCGGAGCACATCCTCGCGGCGCTGTTTCTCGTCACGAAATCGCTGGCGCAGATCGTCCTCGACCAGCGCGAGCGACGGTGGACCCGGCACGTCAACCCGACGCTGGCCGGCCGCACGCTCGGCATCCTGGGCCTCGGCGCCATCGGC
>DASUPA010000013.1:0-4804 GCA_036276335.1 Candidatus Methylomirabilota bacterium
CACCCCGCGATTCCGGGCATGCGAGTGGCCCTGCTCGCCCTCGAACACGTAGCGAACGTCGAAGGGGACGGTGCGCTGGAACTCCCTGACCGCCTGCTCGGTGTCGTCGCTGGAATTGTTGTCGACGATGACCAGTTCCCACACGAGGCCCGGAGGGACGTGCATGCTCCTCAGGCTGTCCAGCGTGACCCTGAGACGAGCCGATCGGTTATAGGTGCAAACGATCACGCTGATCATGCTTCTGTAGCCACGGTCACCGACTCGTGACCAAGCGTAACGGAAGCAACCGTGCACCGATATGTATCATCCGGCCTAAGCGCCTGCCGGTGCCGGGCAGATTGTAAATCCTGGTGCGCGCCGACCGGCAGCGGCGGAGGCAGTGTTGGTCGGGGTGAGAGGATTTGAACCTCCGGCCCCCTGCTCCCAAAGCAGGTGCGCTACCGGGCTGCGCCACACCCCGCCGAATGCCGCACAACGGTGCGATAGATCGGGAGTATATCATCCGCGCAGGACGGATCGGGCCGCCCGCGCGGCGAGGCCCCGATGGCTGACCGTTCCCTTCTCGTCATCCCCGAGCTCTCCGAACGTTCGCCCCGACGGCGGGTGGAAGAAGACGGGGTCGTAGCCGAAGCCGCCGGTGCCACGCGGTGCGGGCGCGATGAGGCCCTCGACGACGCCCTCGACGATGCGAGTGTGCGCCGTCCGGTCGACGATCGCGATCACGCACCGGAAGCGTGCCGTCCGGCGCTCCGGCGGCACCCCGCGGAGCCGCTCCAGCAGAAGCGCGATGCGGCCGGCGTCGTCGAGACCGGGCCCACCGAAGCGCGCGGAGCGGATCCCCGGCTCGCCCCCCAGGGCGTCCACCTCGAGGCCCGAGTCGTCGGCCAGCGCGAGGTCGCCGTGGAGCCCGAGCGCCGCCTGGGCCTTGAGGAGGGCGTTGCCCTCGTAGGTGTCCGCGGTCTCGTCGGGAAGCGTGGCGCCGGGCACGTCGAGCAGCGGGACGACGACGTACGGGATGTCGCCGAGCAGCGCGGCCAGCTCCCGCGCCTTGTCACGATTCAGCGTCGCGAGGACGAGCCGCTGCCTAGAGGGTGAAGGCGCGTTCGCCACGGGCGTCCAGCGCGCGGCGCTGGAGCGTCACGAGCTGGCGGATGCCGGCCTCGGCCAGCGCGAGCAGGGCATCGAGCCGCGCGCGTCCGAACGGCGCCTGCTCGGCGGTGCCCTGCACCTCGACGAACTCGCCGCCGCCCGTCATCACGACGTTCATGTCGACCTCGGCCGTCGAGTCCTCGACGTAGTTCAGGTCGAGGACGGGCACCCCCTTCACGATGCCGACGCTCACGGCCGCGACGCAGTCCCGGAGCGCCGCCTTCGCGTTCGCCGGGGCGACCTTCGCGATGGCGTCGGCGACGGCCACGAAGCTGCCGGTGATCGCCGCCGTGCGCGTCCCGCCGTCCGCCTGGATGACGTCGCAGTCGACCCACACCGTCCGCTCGCCGAGCTTCCCGCGGTCGACGACGGCGCGAAGCGCGCGCCCCACGAGGCGCTGGATCTCCTGCGAGCGGCCGCTCGGGCCCCGGTTCTCGCGCGGCGACCGGGTATTGGTCGAGCGGGGCAGCATCGCGTACTCGGCGGTGACCCAGCCCACCGCCTGTCCCTTGAGGAACGGCGGCACCTTGTCCTCCACGGACGCCGTGCAGATCACCTTCGTGGCGCCGAACTCCACGAGGACCGACCCCTCGGGATGGACGAGGTAGTCGCGGGTGAGGACGATCGGGCGGAGCTGGTCGGGCGCGCGGCCGTCGGACCGGAGCATGTCAGCGCTCGCGCGGAGCGCGGGCGTTCGGCGCCGCCCCGCGCGCGCGATCGTACTTCTTCTTGTACTCGGCGAGGCCCGAGAAGATCGCACGCGCGATCTCGTCGCGGTACCGCGAGTCCTTGAGCCGCCGCTCCTCGCGCGGATTGGTGACGAAGCCGATCTCGATGAGGATGGCCGGCATCGCGGCGCCGCCGAGGACGTAGAACCCGGCCTGCTTCACCCCCCGGTTCGGGATGCGGAGCGACTTCGTCATCGAGTCCTGCACGACCTCCGCCAGCCGCGACGACTCCTGCTGGAACTCGGACTGCGCCAGGTCCCACAGGATGGCCTTCACCGCGTCGAGCCGGGCAGCCACCCGCGCCGGCGCCTTCTCCAGCTGCACCACGCTGTTCTCCAGCGCGGCCACCTGCCGGGCGGCGCCGTCGGTGGCTTCCGACGACAGGAAGTACGTCTCGACACCATTCGAGGCCATCTGGTGGTGGGCGTTGGCGTGAATCGAGACGAAGAGGTCGGCGCGCTCCCGGTTGGCGTACGTGGTGCGGTCCCGCAGCGTCACGAAATGATCGGTGTCCCGCGACAGCAGGACCTTGACGTCGAGCCTGTCCTCGAGCAGGCGCGCCACCCGGCGGGTGACGTCGAGCACCAGCTCCTTCTCCTGCAGCCCGCCGGGGCCGATGGCGCCCGTGTCGTGCCCGCCGTGGCCGGCGTCGAGCACGATGAGGCGGAGCGGCGCCACCGCGGCGTCGCGCCGGTCGCGCGGCGCCGGCTCGACCGGGCGCGCATAGTCGAGCACGAGCCGCGGCGGATCCTCCAGCGTGGAGGCGCGCAGCTCGCCGGGCGCGCCCTCGAAGAGCACCCGCAGCACGGCGTCGTCGCCCGCGCGCTCCAGCCGCGCCTCGCCGATGAAGCCGTCGCCGATCTCCTGCACGCGCGGGAACCCCGCCAGCAGGAGCAGCCGGACGCGGGACTCCTTCCCCGCGGCCGCCTCGACGCGATAGGCGAGCGGGCCGGAGGTCTCGATGACGATCCGGGTGAACGAGGGATACGAGCGGTAACGGAGCTCCTCGAGCGCGACCGGCATGCTCGGTCCCGCGGCGGGGGCGGGCGACGCCGCCGGCGACGCCGCGCTGGCGGCGACCGCCGTCGGGAGCAGCTGCTCGGCGAACGACTCCGGCACCAGCCAGACGCCCCGTCGCACTCGCACCGGGGCCTCGATGGTCATCGGAAAGCCGTTGACGGCGATCCGCGACCGATCCCGCGTGAAGGTGATGACGCGACCGCGGGTCACGAGCCGTGCCTGCGCACCGTTGGGAGCCGCCTCCAGGCGGGCCTGCAGGGCTGCCGCGATCTTCGGAAGCTCGACGTATACGCGGCCGCGGTAGGAGACGGTGGGCGACGCGGCCGAGGCCGTGCTCGCGAACAGCACGAGGAGCAGCAACACCACGCGGGCGGATCGCATGAGTGGCGTCATTCTAACAACTGCCGTGCCGGGGCGTGTATCATTCCCCTTCAACCCCGGGAGGATGCCATGAGCCCGAGCCAGATCGACAGGGCGAACCGTTTCAAGGCGCTGCATCAAGGCCCGCGCGCCTTCCTCATCGCGAACGCGTGGGACGCGGGCTCCGCGCGCATCCTCGCCGGGCTCGGCTTCCCCGCGCTCGCCACGTCCAGCGGGGCCTCGGCCGGCGTCCTCGGCAAGCGCGACGGCCAGGTGGCGCGCGAGGAGGCGCTCGCCCACGCGCGCGCCATCGTGGCGGCGACGGAGCTGCCCGTGTCCGCCGATCTCGAGAAGGGCTTCGGCGATGCCCCCGAGGCGGCGGCAGAGACCATTCGCCTTGCGGCCGAGGTGGGCCTCGTCGGCGGCTCGATCGAGGACGCCACCGGTGCGGCCGACCGGCCTCTCTACGATCCGGGGCAGGCCGTGGAACGGGTCGCCGCGGCCGTCGAGGCCGCCCGGACCCTGCCGTTTCCGTTCACGCTGACCGCGCGGGCGGAGAACTTCCTGCGGGGCAACCCCGACCTGGACGACACGATTCGCCGGCTCCAGTCCTTCGAGCGGGCCGGCGCCGACGTCCTGATGGCGCCCGGGCTGCCAGACCTCGCGGCCGTCCGGACGGTCTGTGCGGCGCTCTCCCGGCCCTTCAACTTCATGGTGGGCATCAGGGGGAAGTCGTTCAGCGTGGCGGAGCTCGAAGCCGCCGGCGTCCGGCGCATCAGCCTCGCGACGTCGCTCTACCGCGCCGCGATGAGCGGGCTCGCGGCGGCCGCCCGGGAGGTGCAGGACAAGGGCACCTTCGGATACCTCGAGCACGCCATGAGCACGCCCGACCTGAACGCGTTCATGCTGCGCTGAGCCTCGCGGGCGCGGTGACTCGCGCGCGCGGTGAGTGAAATGAATGGTGGAGGCGGTGGGAATCGAACCCACGTCCGGAAACCCTCAGCCGCAGGCGTCTACGTCGATAGCCGGTTTATCTTGCTACTCTCTCGCCCCTCGGCCCTCCATCCGGCAGGAGAACCGCGGGGCCAGCCTCATTGGTCTCGCTCCGCCCCTGAGGCCAGGATTGGAGCCAGTCACCAGAGTATGATGCCGGTTCCCAGGCCCTGATGACTCGACCTGGCCGACACTGGCGGTTGTTAGGCCGCCAGGGCTAGCTGTGTGTTGGCAGCTAGAAGGTTCTCACTTATTAACGAGGGGTGAGAAACCTCGAGACGCAGCCTGGACCTCGTTGATCCCCGTCGAAACCTGTCGCCCCCCTGTCTCGCGCTTACGATTCGTCCCGATCGCGCCGCGATCGGCGTCCGCCGCCGGTCTTCAGCGCGTAGCTGGCGTCCTGGTCCATCTCTCGCTTCACGTCGCGCTCACGCAGCGTCGAGCGCTTGTCGTGCAGCTTCTTGCCGCGCCCCAGGCCCAGCTCGATCTTGGCGCGGCCGTCCTTAAAGTATAGACGAAGGGGAACGAGGGTCAATCCGCGCTCGGCGATCCGG
>DASUPA010000014.1:0-8734 GCA_036276335.1 Candidatus Methylomirabilota bacterium
CGCGGCGTGTTGCCAGGTGCGGCACCACGCGCTCGTTCACGCTCACGGGGACGGCGGGTGGCACGCGAGCCAGCAGCGCGTGGAGCGCCCGCTGCTCGGGCCCCAGGCGCCACTTGGAGACGCCGAGGTCGTTCACCGTCCGGGACGTCAGCACGACCGCCAGCACGGCGGCGAGGGCAAGGGCGGCCGTCGCCGGCACGCGGCGCGCCACCGGCCGCTCGCGTCGGCGGAGCGCGACGGATCCTTCCACCGCCGCCAGCAGCAGGAACGGCAGCACGAACGCCTGGTACTGCGTGCGGTGATGGAAGAGCACGGGATCCGTCGACAGGAGATTGACGGCCAGCCCCGGCAGGGCGCCGGCCGCCGCCCGTGGCGCGAGCAGCGGCAAGAAGCCGAGCGGCGCGAGCAGGGCGAGGAGGTACCCGGCCTTGTCCACGGTGGCGACGACGGTCAGCCAGCGCCACGGGCGGAGGACCACGTTCGCCAGCACCGCGGGCAGCGAGTCGCCGAGGTAGGCGTAGCGCTTCACGAGGTGCGGATAGGGCTCGCCGCGGAACGCCGGCATGAGCAGGCTGGTCTCGACCCACAGGAGCACCACGCAGCCGAGCGCGACCGCGGCGCCCAGCGCCCACCGGCGACGCGCGAGCGCCAGCCAGATCCCGAACCCCACGCCCACGATCGCCGCGTCCTCGCGGCCGGCCAGGGCAAGCGCCAGCGCGACGGCACACCAGGCGGGACGCCGGGCGTCGAACGCCGCCGCCGCGGCCACCAGCAAGGGAATCGCGAAGCCGGCCGGGTGCACGTCGCGGATGTTGATCCCGTGGAGCGTGGGGTTGAGCAGATAGAGGCCGGCGAAGCCGGCGGCGAGGCGGGCGTCGCCGGCGTGCCGCGCGGCGAACGCGTACATGGCCGCCGCACCGGCGGCGAGGATCGCCGTCTGGGCGAGCACGAGCCCCACCGCCGGCGACGGCAGCCAGCCGAGCGGCGCGAGCAGGTAGAGGACGGGCGAGAAGTGGTCGCCCCAGGCGTGCATCGGCGGCAGCGTGACGCGCGCGCCGTGGCCGTGGGCGAGGTTCCAGACGACCTGGACGTAGTAGCCGAGATCGAGGGCGTGCGTCCGGAAGGCGGCGTGCCGGCTGACCACCACGAAGCCCATCAGCACGAGGTAGGCGGCGATACCGGCGCCCAGCAGCGCGCGCGGGGCGATGCGCGGCAGCGTGACGGGCGCCAGCGCGAGGCGCGCGCCGACCACCAGCGCGAGGACCACGACCACGTCCTCGGCGCGCGAGAGCGCGAGGCCGCCGACACGGAGGTCGCCGGCGACGAGCACGGCGAGCGCGAGGGCGGCGAGCGCGACGGCCACGCCGTCCAGCGCTCGCGCGAGCCGCTTCACGTGAGACGCGTGTACCGGGCGCGGAGGCTGTCGAAGCGGCGCGAGCGGCGGACGCCCCACCGGTTCAGCAGGTACCAGAACAGCACGGCCAGGATGCGGCAGCCGTACACGGAGGAGGCGACGAAGCTCGCGGACGACGCCTCGGGGAAGTAGCGCGTCGGCACCGCGATCTCCTCGATGCGGAAGCCCGCCGCCACCACCTGGGCGATGATCTCCTGGTCGAACACGAAGCCGTCGTTGTTCGCCTGGAAGTTGACCGTCTCCAGCACCTCGCCCCGGAAGGCGCGATACCCCGTGTGGTACTCGGAGAGGCGCAGCCCGAACGCCCGGTTCTCCACCCACGTGAGGAACCGGTTGGCGAGGAACTTCCACCACGGCATCCCCTGCGCGAGCGCCGAGCCGGCCTTGAGCCGCGAGCCCAGGACGACGTCGGCGACGCCGCGCGAGATCGGCTCGACGATCTGGGGCACCAGCGTGGGGTCGTACTGGTAGTCGGGGTGCACCATCACCACGATGTCGGCGCCCGCCCGCAGCGCCTCCGTGTAGCACGTCTTCTGGTTGGCGCCGTAGCCGTAGTTGCGGTTGTGCACGAAGATCTCGAGGCCGAGCTGGCGCGCGACGTCGAGGGTGGCGTCGGTGGAGCCGTCGTCGACGAGGATGACGAGGTTCACCGTGTCCTTCGGCAGCTCCTCGTAGGTCATGCGGAGCGTCCGCCCGGCGTTGTACGCCGGCATCACGACGACGATCTTCGGCTGCGTGCTCATGTCCCCCGCCTCGTCATGACGACGAACTGGTAGCCGAGCAGACGCGGCGCCAGGCGCGTCGCGGCGGCGCTCAGCGCGTGCGCGGCGGCCAGGGTCCGGCCGTGCCAGCGCGGGGACACCGCCAGATGGAGCGGCACCGGCGTGGCCGCCCGGCGCACGACGTGCAGGCCGGCACCGGCCACGAGCGCGTCCAGCGTGCGCCGCGTGAAGAAGCGCAGGTGCGTGCGGTCGAGGATGCCGCGGTCGGCGTAGTCGAAGCGCCCGGCCAGCAGCGACAGCCGGATCCACAGGTGGGCGACGTTGGGCACCGAGACGACGACGTGGCCGCCGGGCGCGAGGAGGGCCACGAGCCCGGCGAGCGCGCGCGCGGGGTCCGCGAGGTGCTCGAGCACGTCGCCGCAGACGACGGCGTCGAAATCCGCGGCGAGCGGCGGCACGCCGCGATCCAGGTCGGCCACGACCATCCGCTCGCAGTGGGCGGCGCCGGCCTCGGCCAGGACCGGGTCGGCCTCGATGGCCGTGACCTTCCAGCCCTGGGTCGAGAGACGACGGCTCAGCAGCCCGTCGGCGGCCCCCACGTCGAGCAGCCGGCGGCCGCGGCCCTCGGCGAGCCAGCCGAGAATCACCGAGTGGCTGCTGTGGGGATCCGCCTTGAGCGTGTACCGCCGTCCTTCCACCCGCCCATGATCCGACGGGCCGGTGCCGATCGCCA
Organism: Candidatus Methylomirabilota bacterium; assembly: GCA_036276335.1. Classification (GTDB taxonomy): domain Bacteria; phylum Methylomirabilota; class Methylomirabilia; order Rokubacteriales; family CSP1-6; genus AR12. The sequence goes on from DASUPA010000014.1 coordinate 2,870, forward strand.
AGATTCGCGTCAGCCGACCCTGACCACCGCGTCCGCGGGCAGCCGCGCCAGCAGCTCGCCGAGCGCCTGCTCCAGGTACCCGCGGTCCCGGGACTCGAGCGTCACCTTCACCTGGTACTCGGGATTGGAGAACTCGGGGTACGAGCCGAGCTGCAGGAGCGGATAGAGCTCGAGGAGCTCGTTGAGGTACGCGGCGAGGGCGCCCTCGCCGATGCGCACGAAGACGTTGCGCAGGTGGATCGGCTGGTCGCGGAACCGCTCCCGGAGCGCGTCGAACTTGCGCCGGAAGATCTCGGGCACGCCGGGGAGCACGTACACGTTCCGCATGACGATCGTCGGGAAGCGGAGCGAGTCGCCCGTGACCAGGTCCGCGCCCTCGGGAATCTCCGCCATGCGCAGCGCGGCCTCGGTCAGCCGGTCGCGGTAGTGACGCTCCAGGAGGGCGACCAGCTCGGGGTGCCGCACGACCGGCACGCCCATCGCCCGTGCCACGCCCTCGATGGTCACGTCGTCGTGCGTTGGTCCCACGCCCCCCGACGTGAACACGACGTCGAACGCCTGCGTGAAGGCCGCGACTTCCTCCGCGATGACGCCGACCTCGTCCGGGATGACGACGATGCGCCGGACGTCGACGCCGAGCGCGCGCAGCTCCCGGCAGAGGTACGCCGCGTTCTCGTCCCGGGTCTTGCCCGACAGGATCTCGTTGCCGATGAGGATGATGCCGGCCGTCTTCGGCATGACGAGGGGGAATATTACGACGCCCTCCGGGCGGATGCTAGACTGTGGGCCGTGAGCACGGCCGCGCCCTCCGTCCCTCGCTCGGGCTGGGCCCTGATCCTCGGCGCCTCGTCGGGCTTCGGCGAGGCCGTCAGCCTCGCGCTCGCGCGCAGCGGGATGCACGTCTTCGGCGTTCACCTCGACCGCAAGGCGACCCTGCCCAACGTCGAGCGCATCGCCGGCGAGATCCGGGCCCTCGGGCGGGAAGCGCACTTCTTCAACATCAACGCCGCCGACGCCGAGAAGCGCGCGGAGGTGGCCGCCCAGATGCAGACGATCCTCGAGGGCCGCGGCGAGGCGGGGCAGGTGCGTGTCATGCTGCACTCGCTCGCCTTCGGGACGCTGAAGCTCTTCATCGCCGACCCGATGAAGGACGCGGTCAGCCAGCCCCAGATGGACATGACGCTCGACGTGATGGCTCACAGCCTCGTCTACTGGACCCAGGAGCTCGTGGGACGCGGCCTGATGGGACGCGGCGGGCGCATCTTCGCCATGACCTCGTCCGGCGGCGCGCGCGTGCTGCCGCACTACGGGCCGGTCTCGGCCGCGAAGGCCGCCCTCGAGTCGAACATCCGGCAGCTCGCCGCGGAGCTCGCCCCCCGGGGCATCACGGCCAACTCCATCCGCGCCGGGGTCACCAACACGCCCGCGCTCCAGAAGATCCCGGGCCACGACGCCATCATCGACCAGGCGCGACGGCGCAATCCCAGCGGCCGGCTCACCACGCCCGAGGACGTGGCGCGCGCCATCGTCGTGCTCTCGCATCCCGACACGTACTGGATCACCGGGAACGTGATCGGGGTGGACGGCGGCGAAGAAATCGTCGGGTGACCTACGCCCAGGCCGTCGTCCTGGGCCTCGTGCAGGGCCTGACCGAGTTCCTCCCCATCTCCTCCTCCGGCCACCTGATCCTCGTCCCGCGCGTCTTCGGGTGGCCGGACCAGGGGCTCGCCGTCGACGCCGCGCTGCACCTCGGCACGCTGGCCGCGCTCGTCGCCTACTTTCGCGGCGAGCTGATCGGGCTCCTGGCCGGGACCGTCTCCCGCCGGCTCGGGGTGCTCGTCGTGCTGGCCACGGTTCCGGCCGGAGTCGTGGCGCTGCTCTTCGGACCTCTGATCCAGGACACGCTCCGCTGGCCGATGCTGATCGCCTTCACCACGGCCTTCTGGGGACTGGTGATGCTCGTCGCCGACCGGCTGGCCCCGCCCGCGCCGGACGCCGTCCGCCCGGGAGCTCCGGAGGTCGGGGCGCAGGGCGACCCCCTGGAGCGCGTGGACTGGCGCCAGGGCCTGGCCGTCGGCTTCGCGCAGGCGCTGGCGCTGATCCCCGGCACGTCCCGGTCCGGGATCACGATCACGACGGGGCTCCTCGCCGGCCTCGACCGCGCGACGGCGGCGCGCTACTCGTTCCTCCTCGGCATCCCGATCACCGCGGCGGCCGGGCTGAAGAAGGCCGCCGAGCTGGCGAACGGGGAGCTGGCAGTCAGCCAGGGCGGCCCCCTGGTCGTGGCGATCGCGGTGTCGTTCCTCAGCGGCTGGTTCGCGGTGTGGTTCCTGGTGAACTATCTGAAGCGGCGCTCGCTGACGCCCTTCGTCGTCTACCGCCTGGCACTAGCAGCGCTCATCGTCGCGGTGTGGTATCGCTAGAGGCATGGCAAACGACATTCCCGCCGGCGAGCTCAGGATGGACGCGTCGTCCCTGTACCGTGAAGAGGTGGTCACCGACCGCCGCATCGGCAGCATTCGCGTGCTCACGCCCCTCAAGCCGGACGGCTCCACGGACCTCGGGCGGCCGGTGGCCTACGTGGGCGAGGCGCAGCTGCTCACGCCGGCCGGCGTCCTGCCGCTGGTCTTCGAGATCGACGCCGCCTCGCTGGGCGACGCCATCGAGAAGTTCGCCGCCGGTGCCGCCGCCGCGCTCGAGCGCACCCGCCGCGAGATCGAGCAGCTCCGACGCGAGGCCGCCTCCCAGATCGTGGTGCCGACAGGAATTCCGCCCGGCTTCGACCCCAGAGGCGGCGGCGGCACCCCCCCGCCCGGCGGCCCCAAGATCCATCTGCGGTAAGAATCTCGAACGGCGGAAAGGCCGCGCACCGAATATCCACCGCGTTCGAGCGCGGGCTTCGCCCGCGCAATCCGTTCTGGGGGGAGGCCTGGGAGGGGGCCGCCGAGGCCCCCTCCCATTGTCGTCAGCGCACGCGGTCGGGGAGGGCGCGGGCGAGGGCCTCGAAGAGCTTCTCGCGCGTGAAGGGCTTGGCCACCACGACGTCCACCGACGGAGCGCTGGCGGAGCTGCTCAGCTCATCCGCCCATCCCGTCAGCAGCGCCACCGGCACGGCGCGGAGCCGCTTGAGCTCGGCCGCGAGGGCCAGCCCCGTCATGCCCGGCATGCCGAGGTCCGTGATGACGAGGTCGACCGGCTCCCGGCCGAAGAGCTCCAGCGCCTCGCGGCCGGAGGCGGCCGTGTAGACCGTGTGGCCGGCGCTCGACAGCATCGCGCGCAGGACGTCCAGCACCTCCGGCTCGTCCTCGACGGCCAGGATGCGCAGCGATTCGAGGGTGGGCAGGAAGGCCGGTGTCCGGACCGCGTCCGCGGTGATGGCGGGGAACGCCAGCGTGAACGTGGTGCCGGCGCCCTCGGCGCTGTCCAGCGCGATGCTGCCGCGGTACCGCTGCACGATCTCCTGCGCCAGGCTGAGCCCGAGGCCCGTGCCCCCCTCCGTGGATCGGGTGGTGAAGAAGGGCTCGAAGGCCAGCCGTTGCACCTCGGGGCTCATGCCCCGCCCGGTGTCCGAGATCGACACCACCGCGCGCCCGTCCTCGCCGCGCACGTGCAGCGTGAGCCGTCCGCCCTGCGGCATGGCCGCGAGCGCGTTCTCGAGGATGTTGAGGAGCGCCTCGCGCACCTCGCTGGCCACGGCCAGGATCGCCGGCGCCGGATCGGCGCGGAAGTCGATCTCGTAGCGGATGCCGCGCCGCGCGGCCTCGTTGTCCCACTGCGGCCGCGTCAGCGCCAGCAGCTGCTCGAGCACATCGCGCAGCTGCACCGCCTCCGGGCCCTTCACGCGCGCCGGCCGCGAGTACTCCTGGAGCCGCCGCACCGTCTCGACGCTGTCGGACGCGCCCTGGTGGATGACGTTGAGCGCGTGGCGCAGCTCCTCGCGCTCGATCGGCTCGCTCGCCGACAGCCGCTCCTGCAGCATCTCCGTCCAGCCGAGGACGGGCGTGAGCCGGTTGTTGATGTTGTGGGCGACGCCGGCCGCGAGCGAGCCGAGCGTCCGGAACTTCTGCTCGCGGATCACGCGGAAACGGAGCTCGTGCTCGCGGCTGATGTCGCGGAAGACGCCGATGCGCTGCAGGCCGTTGCCCGTCCGGCGCTCCATCGTCGACACCGTGGCCAGCACCGGCCGCGGGTCCCCCGCCCGCGTGAGCAGCAGCACCTCGCCCTGGAAGGCGGGACCGCGCATCTGCGACGTCAGCGCCACGACGTCCTGGGCGCCGGCGAGAAAGTCGGTCCAGCGCACGCCGGTGAGCGGGTCCCCGGCGGCGCCGATCATCTCCTGGAAGGCGCGGTTGGCGAACACGATGCGGTCGTCGGCGTCGGCGACGATGACGCCCTCCCCCACCCGCCGCACGACGTCCGCCAGCTCGCGCGCCTCGTCCTCGAGCCGCGCGTGCTGGATGGCCATCGCCACGCGGTCGGCCACGATGCGCAGCAGCCGGTCGGCGCGCGTGTCGAGCCGCCGCGCCCGCCGCGCCACCTCGATCACGCCGATCGGCGTCCCGGCCACGACGAGTGGAGCCACCATGAGCGAGCGGAACGCCTCCCGCCGCACCATGGGGTCCACCACGCGCGGGTCGTCGGCGGCCCCGTCGGGAATGAGCACCGGCGCCCGCGCCGCGATGGCGGCGGCCGCCACCCCCGTGCCGAGGGGAATGGGCGGCGGCACTGCGTCGGGCGGCAGCCCGATCGTCGCCCGCGCGCGCAGCTCGCCGCGCGCCTCGTCCACCATGTAGATCACGGCGGCGTCGGCGGCGAACACCTCCACGGCGATCTCGGTCACGCGCTGCAGCAGCGCCTCGGGGCTGGCCGCGGTGAGGGCCGCCTGGGCGATGCGGCCGAGCGCGTCCATCTCCGCCGTCCGCCGCTCGAGGAGGCGTCGCATCACGAGCGTGCGCGCGCGCGCCACGACCTCCTCGGGCAGGAACGGCTTGGTCATGTAGTCGTCGGCGCCCTCGCGCAGGCCACGCACGCGCGCCGAGGCGCTGCTGAGCGCGCTCAGCACGAGCACCGGGAGGTCGGCCAGCTCCGGCAGCGCGCGCATCCGCTCGATCACCTCGTAGCCGCTCATGCCGGGCAGCATGAGATCGAGTACGACGAGGTCGATGTCCGGGGTGACCGCGAGCGCCTCGAACGCCGCCTCGCCCGTCGCCACCGAGGCAACGTCGTACCCCTCCGCCTCGAGCAGGTCGCGCAGGAGCGCGGCGGTGTCGGCGTTGTCCTCGACGACGAGGATGCGCGCGGCGTCGGTGGTGGTCACCGGGCTCCGACTCCCTGGCTCTCGAGGGTGGCGGCCATGAGCCGCGCGATCTCGTCCGGCGTGAAGGGCTTGGCCACGTAGGCGTCGCAGCCGGCGTGCAGCGCCGATTCGCGCTCCTGCGGCCGCGAGAGCGCCGACACCGCGATGATCGGCACCGTGGCCGTCGCCGGATCCTGGCGCAGCCGGCGTGCCACCTCCCAGCCGCTCATGCCGGGCAGCATGAGGTCGAGCAGCACGAGCGCCGGCGCGCGCTCGTGGGCGAGGCGCAGGCAGTCCTCGCCGTCGTCACAGACGCGGGCGCGGCCGCCGAGCAGGTCCTCGACGACCGCCCGCAGCAGCTCCTGGTTCTGGTGCTCGTCCTCGACCACGAGCACCTCGCGCCCGGCCAGGATCGGCTCGAGCGGCGTCAGCGCATCGCCCGGCCTGGTCTCGACCATCGCCGGCGCCCGCGTCACCGGCAGCGTGAAGCTGAAGCGGCTGCCGCGGTTCTCGCCCTCGCTCTCCGCGCGCACGACGCCGCCGTGGAGCTCCACCAGGCGGCGGACGAT
>DASUPA010000015.1:0-4320 GCA_036276335.1 Candidatus Methylomirabilota bacterium
TCCGTGAGCGTGGTCACGAGGAACGCGGGCAGCGCCGGCGGCACGACCACCAGCGCCGCGAGCACCGCCGGGCCGGCCAGGCGCGTGCTCATTCGCGCTGCCCGAAGAGCCCGGCGGGCCGGAGCACGAGGACGGCGATCATCGCGAGGTAGACGGCGGCCAGCGCGAGGTCGGGCAGGTAGTAGTTCCCGAAAGTCTGGACGACGCCGAGGATGAGGCTGCCGACCACCGAGCCGACGAAGCTGCCCATGCCGCCGATGATGACGATGACGAAGGCGTCGACGACGATGCCGACGCCGAGCCCGAGGTAGGCCGTCACCAGCGGAACCGCCATCACGCCGCCGAGCGCGGCGAGCGCGCAGCCGAGGGCGAAGACCCCCGCGCGGATCCAGTGCACGTCGGTGCCGAGGGCGTGGACCATCTCCGCGTTCTGCGCCGTGGCGCGGACGAGGAGCCCCAGCCGGGTACGCTCCAGGAACTGCCAGAGCGCGACGGCAACGACGGCGCCGAAGATCGCGAGGAAGAGCCGGTAGGCCGGAAACGGCTCGCCGAGGATCGTGACCGAGCCCGCCAGCACCTCGGGCAGCTCGAAGCGGCGCGGCTCGGGGCCCCAGCCGAGTCGAATGGCCTCGCCGATGACGAGCGCGAGCCCGAAGGTGACGAGGAGGAACGAGCCATGCTCGCGCCGGTAGAGCGGCCGCATGACCACCGCCTCGATCACGAGTCCGAGCACGCCGACGAGGATGGGCGCGCCGATCAGCGCGAGCCAGTAGCTGCCGGTCAGCAGGGCAACCGTGAACCCCGTGTACGCGCCCAGCATGTAGAGGGCGCCGTGGGCGAAGTTGACGATGCGCATGATCCCGAAGATCAGCGTGAGCCCGATGGAGATGAAGAAGAGCAGCGCGGCCAGCGCGGCGGCGTTGAGCCCCTGGGTCACGAGGAAGGCGGTCAGTCCCATGCGTGCGGTCGGCGCGGGCGGAGGGACGGCGGCCCCTCCGCCCGCCGGCGGATCAGCTGTAGGAGGACTTCCGGCAGGGCGGCGTGACGACGTCCGCCGGGTACGTCCTGATGACCTCCGGGACCGGGTAGGCGAAGCCCTGGCGCTTCACCGCCTTCACCACGAAGCCCTGCTGGCTCCCCTGGTGGTCGCACTCGCGCATCACGACCTTGCCCTTGACGCTGGTGACCTCGAGCCCCTCCATCGCCTTGATCAGCGCGGCGGTGTCGGTGCTCTTCGCCTTCTCGATCGCCTTGAACAGGACCTGGAGCGCCTGGTACTGCTCGCCGTCGAACGTGTCCGGCACCTCCTTCATCTCGGCCTCGAAGCGCTTGACGAAGGCCTTGTTCTCCGGCGTGTCGATGCTGAACGCGTAGCGGCTCGAGCCCACGAGGCCCAGGGTCGCCTCGCCGCCGGGCTTCAGGTTCAGGATGTCGACGAGCTCCGTGACCATCTGGATCTTTTCGCCCAGCTTGAACTGCGCCGCCTGCTGGTAGAACGCGGTGGCGTCGTCGCCCGTCATCGCGACGTACAGGCCGTTCGGGTTCGCCTGCCGGATGCGCGTGATGTACGTCGAGTAGTCCTTCGTGCCCTGCGGCGCGAAGACCTTTCCGGTGAACTCCTTGCCGGCGCGCTGGATCTCCTTCTCGAAGACGCCGACGCTCGAGTGCCCCCACGCGTAGTCGAGCCCGATCGCGTAGAACGTCTTCTCGGGCGCGTCCTTGAGATAGAGCGCAATGGTGCGCGCGCCCATCGGGCCCGAGGTGTTGGCGCGGAAGAAGTTCGGGACGTACTTCTCGGCGGTGAGCTCGCCGGCGCCGTTGATGGCGGAGAGGAAGAACGCGTTCCACTCCTGGAGCTTGGCGCTGACGGCGAGCGCCTCCGACGAGGCCATGATGCCGGTGAAGAGGTTCACCTTGCCCCGCTCGACCATCTCCTGCGCCTTGCGCACGCAGTTGGCCGGGTTGCCCTGCGTGTCCTCGAAGAGGAACTCGACCTTGCGGCCGAGGATGCCGCCGCGCTCGTCGACCTCCTTTTGCACGAGCTTGCACGTCCGCACCACCTGCGCGCCGAGCGCGGCCCACGTGCCGGTGATGGCGGTCGGTACGCCGATGCGGATGGGGCCGCTGCCCTGGGCCCACGCCCGCCTGAGCAAGGGCGGCGCGGCCAGCACGCCGGCCGCCGCCGTCCCGGTCACGAGGAATTGCCGCCTGCCGATGTGAGATCGCATTGCCGGTCCTCCTGAGGAAGTTGCTGACCCGCGGCATGTATATAGCGGCGACACAGCCGCGTCAACCGACGGTCAGCGCGGACCGCGGTCCTTCTCCATCAGCTCGCGGATCTTGCGCTCCTCCCACTCCTTGCCGGCGAACGGCACCCAGCGATACGTCGCGAGCGCGTGGGCGAGCAAGCCGATGCCCCAGCCGAGTAGCGGCCAGAACGCCCAGTACACGCCCGGCGCCGTGACGAAGTTGATGACGTGCAAAAGGATGTTGACGGCCACGAAGACCGTGACGTGGACGTAGAACGCGCGGAGCTCCCGGACACGGCGGCGTGCCCGCTCGTACCGCTCGCGATCCTCCGGTGGTGTCGACCACATCGTCGAATGGGGCAGAGGCTACGCCGGCGCACGCCGGTGCGCAAATGCTCGACTGCGGCCCGGCCTGCGCCGAATGCGCCCGTTTCCTAACGCATTCGCATCAGCGCTCGGGAAAATCGTCGCGCGCGCTTGACGACGGCCACGGGGCTGGTAGAGTGCCGTCGGAAACGTTTCAGAAACAACGATGAGACAGCGACGCAACGCGACCATCCGCGGCCTCGCCCGCCGGGCCGGCGTCTCCCCGGCCACGGTGTCCCGCGTCCTGAACCACGCGCCCGGCGTGAGCGACGCGCTCCGCCGCCGCGTGCTGAGGGCGCTGGGCCGAGGCAAGGCGGTCGGCGACAACGCGCCTGCGGTGGCGCTGCGCCGCGGGACCGGCACGCTCGGCCTCATCGTCCCCGACATCACGAACCCCTTCTACGCCGAGAGCGCGCGCATCATCATCGACGCCTGCCAGGGGCACGGCTACACGGTGATCCTCTGCAACGCCGAGAACCTGCCGGCGCTGCACCGGCGGCAGGTGGAGCTGCTGCGGCGCCGCCGCGTGGACGGCATCATCCTCGGCGGCGTGCTGCTCGACGACGCCGACACGGACGCGCTCGTCGCCTCCGGCTATCCGTGCCTGCAGTTCAACCGCCGGCTGCGCTCGGGCCGCGGCAGCTACGTCGTCGCCGACAACGTCCGCGCCGGCCGCGACGTGTCGGCGCACCTGATCGGGCTCGGCCACCGGCGCATCGGGTTCATCTCTGGCACGCCGGAGGCCTCCACCGCGGTCGAGCGCCTCGCCGGCTACCGGGTCGCGCTGGAGGAGGCGGGGATCGAGTGGGACGCCGACCTGGTGCGCGAGGGCCGGTACCAGTCGCGCGCGGCGCTGCACGCGGCGGAGGCCCTGCTCAAGCACGCGCGGCGGCCGACGGCGGTGATCGGCGGCAACGACGCGATGGCGCTGAGCGTGCTCGAGGCGGCCGGCGAGCACCGCGTCGCCGTGCCGGAGGACCTGGCGGTGGCGGGGATCGACGACATCGGCATCGCGGCGCACCACAACATCCAGCTGACGACCGTCTCGCACCATGCCGCGGAGATGGCGGCGCTGGCGGCGACGTGGATGATCGAGATCGTCCAGGACCCGGCGCGGTTCGCGCGCGAGCCGTTCCAGCACGTGATCCGGCCGACACTGATCATCCGGCGGACGTGTGGAGCCGTTCGATGAGACGTCGTGCGTCGACCTCGAGGCGCGCCACGGCTCCGCCGGGGCGCGGCCGAGCGCCGGGGGGCGTGGGGGGCCATGTCGAGGCCCCCCACGACGATCGATGAGCGGAGTGCTGTCGGACGCCGCCGTGAAGGACGCGCAGGCGCGTATCCTTTCGCGCATCGACGAGACGGCGGCCACGATGCGTCCCGCGTTTCCGCACGCGGCCGACAGCGCGACCGGCCGCTGGGAGGCGAAGCCCGGTGGCGTGTGGACGGACGGGTTCTGGGTCGGGCTCTGCTGGCTCGCGTATGGGCTCAGCGGGGCCGAGCGCTATCGCGAGTGGGGGCTCGAGTGGGCGGCGCGGCTGCGCGGGCGCGAGCAGACGAAGACGCACGACATCGGCTTCCTCTTCCACTACTCGACGGTGCTCGGCTGGGCGGTCACGCGCGAGCCGTGGCTGCGTGACCTGGCGCTGGCCTGCGCCGACCGGCTCGTCGCCATGTGGCATCCGAAGGCGCGCGTGATCCCCGT
>DASUPA010000016.1:0-7013 GCA_036276335.1 Candidatus Methylomirabilota bacterium
GTGTGCATCGCGAGCGCGAGCGACGTCGACGGGCAGTAGTGCGCGAGCGTGCGCAGCAGCTCGCACAGCTCGCGGTACGACGCGCCGCCGCCGCCCAGCTCGGCGGGGACGCCGGCCGAGAAGACGCGGCGCTCCCGAAGCTCGGCATAGTTCTCGGCGACGAAGGTGTCGTCGGCGTCGTGGCCGGCGCACCGGGCCGCGAAGCGCGGGCCCAGCTCCCGCACGATCGCGGCCAGCGTCTCCCTCCCCGGCACGGCGGTCTCGAGCGTGCTGTTGGTGGTCATGGCTGTGTCCTCCTGCGAGGACGATGACAGCCGGCGGGGCGCGCGCCAAGACCGAAAAATGGACTTGCTGGTCCGGCGGCCGCCGCCTACAGTCCGGGCATGAAAGGGTACGCTCAGTTCTGCCCCATCGCGGTTGCGTGCGAGACCTTCGCCGAGCGCTGGACGCCGCTGATCCTCCGGGAAGTGCTCTTCGGCTCCCGGCGGTTCAACGAGATCCGCCGCGGCGTGTCGCTGATCTCCCGGACGCTCCTGGCCCAGCGGCTGCGCGAGCTGGAGGACGCCGGCATCCTCGAGAGCCGCCCCCTGGCGCGCGGCCGCGGCCGCGAGTACCACCCCACCCGCGCCGCCGAGGAGTTCGGCGACGTCCTCGAGCGGCTGGGCGAGTGGGGCCAGCGGTGGGGCGTGCGGCAGTTCGACCCGCAGAACATCGACCTGCCGCTGCTCATGTGGAACGTGCGCAAGGGGATCGACCTGGCGCGGCTGCCCGACCGCCGCGTCGTCGTCCGCTTCGACTTCCGCGCCTTCCCGCCCCGCTGCCGCGGCTTCCGCACATGCTGGCTGATCCTCGAGCGCACCGGAACCGACATCTGCCTGAAGGACCCCGGGTACGACGTCGACCTGGTGCTCAGCGCCGACGCCGCGACCATGGCGCGCATCTGGATGGGCGCCCTGAAGTTCGCGGACGCGGTGCGCTCGGGCGCCGTGCGCCTCGAGGGCCCTCGCGAGCTGGTGCGGGCGTTCCCGTCCTGGCTCCTGCTCAGCCCGTTCGCCGCCGTGAAGCGGCCCGCCGAGCGGGCGGCGGTCGCCGCCCGGGCCTGATCGGGGGCGCCGGCGCACGGCGCTTGACGCGTGCCGGCGTCGATTGTATACAGCGTATTCAATATGCCGCCCCGGACCGCCCGCTCCCGCCGTCCGCGCCCGCGCCCGGCGGCCCCCGCGCCCGCCCGCCAGGCCGACGCGGGCAGCCTCTTCGCCGCGCCGCTCCGGCACCGCACGCTCGAGGAGCTCGCGTACGAGCACATCCGCACCGCGCTCGTCCAGGGCAAGCTCGCGCCCGGCCAGCGGATCGTGGCGTCCGCGGTCGCGCGGGCCGCCGGCATCAGCCGCATCCCCGTCCTGCAGGCGCTGCGGCGGCTGGAGAGCGAGGGCTTCGTCCGGATCAACCCGCACCGCGACGTCGTCGTCTCCGGGCTGTCGCGGGAGGAGTTCCGCGAGCGCTTCCTGCTCATGGCGGCGCTGGAGGCGCTTTGCCTGCGCGAGGCAGACGGCAAGATCGCCCCCGCCACCCTGCAGCAGCTGCGCGCGCTGCAGGCCGAGATCGGCGTTGCGCGGCGCGCCGGCGACACGGCCCGCGCCGTCAGCGCCGACGGCCGGTTCCACCGGATGCTGTGGGAGGTCTCCGGCCTGCGCCAGGTCGTGCAGGTGCTGCAGAACGTGTGGGACCGCGGCGAGTACTACCGGGTCATCATGCACGCCCGGCGCGGCAGCTTCGCGGCCGAGTCGCTCGCCGAGCACGAGGAAATCTTGAAGGCGCTGGAGGCCGGCGACACCGCCCGCGCCGCGCGCGCCGTCGAGCGCCACCGCCTGCGCGCGATGGAACGGCTGGCCGAGACGACCTGAGACGAGGAGACCGGCATGGACTTCGCGAAAGGCACGTTCGCCGTCACCCACCTCGCGGATGCCAAGTGGGACGAGGGGCTGCGCGAGTACTTCGCGTACCGCGACCTCGGCATGGTCGGGCCGACGGGCGGCGCGTTGCGCGCGCACGTCATCCGCCCCAGCGGCCCCTGCCCGGGGCCGGGCGACCTCCACTACCACACGCTCGACTTCCAGATGGTGTACGTGCTCAAGGGCTGGGCGCGGGTGTGGTTCGACGGCGTCGGCGAGGTCCGGTTCCAGGAAGGCTCGTGCATGTACCAGCAGCCCGGCATCCACCACCGCGTCCTGGAGTACTCCGACGACTACACGGTGATCGAGATCACGAGCCCCGCCGACTTCGAGACCATCACGGTCGCGCCATGAACCGACCGTCGCGCCATGAACCGCAGCGCACCCAGACGAAGCCAGGGGAGGACACGGCAATGACGAGCCGGATCTCGCGACGCACCCTGCTGATCAACGGCGCCCTCGCGGGCGGCGCCACCTTCTTCGGACCGTGGCGGCACCACCACGTCTACGCCGCGAAGACGGACAAGCCGATCCTGATCGGCCTCACCCACGACGCGAGCGGGCAGTTCGCCAACAGCGGCCAGGACGAGCAGCGCGGCACCATCATGGCCATCGAGGAGGCCAACGCGAAGGGCGGCGTGCTCGGGCGCAAGCTGGCCTACATCACCGCCGACACGGAGACCACGCCGGCCACCGGCTCGCGCGTGGCCGAGCGCATGATCACGCGCAACGAGGTCGCGTTCCTCGTCGGGGCCATCCAGTCGGGCGTCGCCAACGCCATCGGGCAGGTCGCCCAGAAGTACGGCTGCGTGTACTTCAACACCAACTCCAGCTCCCCCACGGAGTCGGGCAAGGACTGCAAGCGCGTGAAGTTCGTCTGGGACGGCAGCGGCGCCAACTTCGCGCTGGCCGCCGCCGACAACGCCGTGCGCACGTTCGGCAAGAAGTGGATGCTGCTCACCAACGACTACGTCTGGGGCCACAACACCTCGAAGGCCACGCGGGAGATCGGCACGCGGTTCGGCGCCCAGATCGTCGACGAGATCCTGGTGCCGGTCGGCACGCGGGACTTCTCGCCGATCCTACTCAAGGTGCAGCAGGCCAAGCCCGACGTGGTGGCGGCCGCCGTCGGCGGCGACGACTTCAAGGTGATGCGCCAGGAGGTCGTCAAGCTGGGCCTCGACCAGAAGCCGGCCTGGCTCAACAACCAGCAGGACTGGCCGGACATCTACGGGCTCGGCATCGAGTCCGTGTTCGGCGTGTTCGGCACGACGTGGTACCACAAGCTCCCGCTGCCCGGGGTCGCGGACCTCGTCAAGCGCTACAAGCAGCGCTGGCCGGACACGCGGATCGACGTGCCGGGCAACGTCTTCTACAACGGCTACATGGCCATGTGGGAGCTGGTGCGGGCCATCGAGCGCGCGGGCAGCACCAACAACATCAAGGTCATCAAGGCGCTCGAGGGGCACAAGATGTCCGCGAAGGACCGCCTGCAGCATCACGACGCGTGGATCGACCCCGAGACGCACCACGTCCAGCAGACGGTCTATCTCGCCGGGCGCAACGACAAGCCCACCGACGGGACCGACTACTTCAAGATCCTGTCCTGGTCCGAGCCAAACAAGGTGCGCGACCCGGACTCCGTCAAGACCTGCAAGCTTCAGCCGTACGAGAGCACCCCGAGTTACGAACAGTAGCTTCGCTCGGAGGGGGCCTCGGTGGCCCCCTCCGATGCCTCCCCCAAAGGAGTAGGATTGCGCGGGAATATCGGAGGGGGCCTCGACGGCCCCCTCCGATACCTCCCCCAAGAAGAAGCATTGCGCGGGCGAAGCCCGCGCTCGAAAAGGCAACGCATGGAGCTGGTCGCGACTCTTGGGCCGCATTTGCTGAACGGGCTGGCGCTGGGGTTGCTGTTTGCGCTGGTGGCGCTGGGGTTCATGCTCATCATCGGCGTGATGGAGGTCATCAACCTCGCGCACGGCTCGCTCTTCGCGCTGGGGGCGTACGTGGCAGTGGCGCTCGTCACGCCGGACGGCGGCCTCCGGCTGGCGGCGCTGGGGCCGTACTTCAGCCTGCCCGTCCCGACGCGGTTCGTCGTGGCGCTGCTGCTCGCGCCCGTCCTGGTCGCCGGCGTCGGCATGGTGCTGGAGGTCTGCCTGCGCCGCACCTACGGGCGGGATCCGCTGTACGGGCTGCTGCTGACGTTCGGCGCCGCGCTGGTGCTGGAAGAGCTGATCCGGCTCGTGTGGGGGCCGACGGAGCGGTTCCTGCCGCTCCCGGACGCCATCACGGGCGGCATCACGCTCGGCGGCCTGATCTACTCCGTCTACCGCTTCTTCGCCTCCGGCTTCGCCATCGTGATGATCGTGCTGCTCTGGCTCTTCCTCCAGCGCACGCGCTACGGCGCCCTCATCAAGGCCGGCGCGCACGACAGCGAGATGGTGCGCGCGCTCGGCGTGAACCTCACGCGGCTGCGCCTGCTCGTGTTCGCCTTCGGCACCGCGCTGGCCGCCGTCGCCGGCATCGTCATGGCGCCGATCTGGGGCGTGCGGCCGCACGTCGGCGTCGACGCGGTGGTGCCGGCCTTCGTGGTCATCGTCCTCGGGGGTGTCGGCAGCTTCTGGGGCGCCGTCATCGCCGGCCTCCTCGTCGGCATGGTGGTCGGCCTGACCGGCGCCTTCGCCACCGCCTGGTCCCTCGTGTCGATGTACATCCTCCTGATCCTCGTCGTCACCATCCGCGGCCGCGGCCTCCTCGGCAAGAAGAGCGTGCTCGAGCGATGAAACCGCGGGGGACCGAGGAGCGCCACGGGCTCCCCGGGGCCATGGTGGTCACCTTCGCGCTGTTCGGCACGCTGCCGCTCTGGATCGAGCAGCTCGGCCTCTACCGCTACCTCGGCGTCGAGATCCTGATCTGGTGCCTCTTCGCGCTCGGCTTCAACCTGCTGCTCGGCTACACGGGGCTGCCCTCGTTCGGCCACGGCGCGTACTTCGGCATCGGCGCCTACGCCATGGGGCTCACGCAGTTCCGCCTCGTCGAGAGCCTCTGGATCGGCCTGCTCGCCGCCACGCTGGCCGGCGCGCTCGTCGGCGGGGCGGTGGCGGTCTTCATCTCGCACCGGCGCGGCATCTACTTCGCCCTCATGACGATCGCCTTCGGGCAGATGTTCTTCTTCATCGCGAGCAAGTGGACCTCCGTCACCGGCGGCGAGGACGGCCTGCTCAACATCCGGCGGCTGCCCGCGGACTTCGGCGTCGTCGCGCTCGACCTCCAGGGCAACCTGGCCTTCTCCTACTTCGTCTTCGCGGCCTTCGCGGTCGCCACCGTGCTCTTGTGGCGGCTCGTGCACTCGCCGTTCGGCAAGGTCCTGCGCGCGATCAAGCAGAACGAGACCCGGATGGCGTACCTCGGCTACCGCGTGTTCGTCTACAAGTGGGCGAGCTTCACGCTGTCGTGCGCGGTCGCCGGCTTCGCGGGCGGGCTCTTCGCGATGGCGCAGAACGGCGCCTACGTGCAGGCGATGAGCCTGCAGTGGTCGGGCGTCGTCGTGCTGATGACCCTCATCGGCGGCGGGCTCGTGAGCTTCTGGGGTCCGGTGGTCGGCACCGTCGTCTACTTCCTCGCCCGGGACCTGCTGGGCGCCTACACGGAGTCGTGGCTGCTCTGGTTCGGGCTGATGTTCATGCTGATCGTCATGTTCAAGCCCGAGGGCGTGGCCGGCATGTGGCAGTCGGTGACGGCGCGGATGTCGGCGCGGCGCCGGGCGCGCGCGGTCGCGCTCGAGGCCGTGGCGGGAGACTAGCGTGGCGCTGCTCGAGGCCCACGGCCTGCACAAGCGCTTCGGCGACCACGTCGTCCTGGAGGACATCACGCTTGCCTTCGAGGCCGGCCGGCTCAGCGGCATCGTCGGGCCCAACGGCGCCGGCAAGACGACGTGCTTCAACGTCCTCACCGGCGGCGTCCGTCCCGACCGCGGCCGCGTCATCCTCGACGGCGAGGACATCACGGGGCTCCCGCCGCACGCCATCGCGCGCCGGGGCCTCGCCCGCTCGTTCCAGCTCATGAACGTCTTCGACGAGTACTCGGCGCTCGAGAACGTCCTGCTCGCGGCGCCGGCGGTCCGCGCGCGCTCGTTCGACATGCTGCACGACCTGCGCCGCGACGCCACCGCGCAGGAGCGCGCGGCCGCGGTCCTCGCGCGCGTCGGCCTCCAGGGCAAGGAGCGTGTGCCCGCCGGGCGGCTGTCGTACGGCGACCGCCGCGCGCTCGAGATCGGCCTGGCCGTGGCCGCCGAGCCGCGCCTGCTCTTCCTGGACGAGCCGACGTCCGGCCTCGGCGCCGACGGCACCGCGCGCCTGGCCGAGCTGATCCAGGAGCTGCGGCGCGTGCTGACGATCGTCGTCATCGAGCACGACATGGCGTTCCTCTTCCGGCTGGCGGACCGCATCTCCGTCATCCACTGGGGCCAGGTCATCGCCGAGGGCACGCCCGACGCGCTGCGCGCCGACCCCTGGCTGGCGCGCTCGGGGCTCGGAGCCGCGGTGTGATGCTGGAGGTCTCGGGCATCGACGTCTCCTACGGCGAGACGCAGGTCCTCTTCGGCGTCTCGCTCACCGTCGCCCCCGGCGAGATCGTCTGCCTGCTCGGCGCCAACGGCGCCGGCAAGACGACGACGCTGCGCGCGATCCTCGGGCTCACGCCCGCGCGGTCCGGCCGCATTCGCTTCGGCGGCCGCGACATCACGCGCGCGGCCACGCACGACATCGCGCGCGCCGGCATCGCCTGGGTGCCCGACGACCGGCGGATCTTCCCCACCCTGACCGTGGAGCGCAATTTGACCATCGCCATGAAGCGCACGCCGTTCCGCGCGTGGAGCTTCAAGGAGGTGCTCGATCGCTTCACCGCGCTCGAGTACCTGCGCCACCGCGACTGCGAGAACCTCTCCGGCGGCGAGATGCAGATGGTCGCCATCGCGCGCGCCCTCCTCGGCTCGCCGGGCCTCGTGCTCTTCGACGAGCCGTCGCAGGGCCTGGCGCCCAAGGTGGTGCGCGACGTCATCGG
>DASUPA010000017.1:0-6840 GCA_036276335.1 Candidatus Methylomirabilota bacterium
AGCCCGGGGAACCCGGCCACGTCGTCGAAGCGGCAGATGACGACCAGCAGGTGGGCGACGCCGCCCAGCGAGCAGAACGTCTTCGAGCCGTCGAGCACGTAGTGGTCGCCCTCGCGCCGCGCGCGGCAGGCGAGATTGCGGAGATCGGAGCCCGCGCTCGGCTCGCTCATCGCCCACGCGATGAGCTGCTCGCCCCGCGCGATGGCGGGCAGGTACCGCTGGCGCTGGTCCTCGGTGCCGAAGAGCGCGATGGCCTTGGCGCCGAAGCCG
Source organism: Candidatus Methylomirabilota bacterium (assembly GCA_036276335.1). Taxonomy (GTDB): domain Bacteria; phylum Methylomirabilota; class Methylomirabilia; order Rokubacteriales; family CSP1-6; genus AR12. The sequence continues at coordinate 271 of DASUPA010000017.1, forward strand.
TTCTGCTGACCCACGATGAACGCGGTGGCCGGGCAGCAGCGCGCGACCTCCTCCATCACCAGGGCCAGGTCCAGCACGCTCCCGCCGCCGCCGCCGTACCGCTCGGGCAGGGCGAGGCCGAGCAGGCCGAGGTCGCGCAGGACGGGGACGTTCTCCCAGGGGAACGCTTCCTCCTCGTCCCATCGGGCGGCCCGCGGCAGGAACTCGCGCTCGGCCGCCTTGCGGACGGTGTGCTTGAGCAAGGTCTGCTCGTCCGTCAGCTCGAAGTCCATCGTGCGCCTCCTTCGAGCAGCCGCTCGCGCAGCGCGCCGCGCCGGATCTTGCCCGTCGCCGTCCGCGGATAGTCGGCGACGAACGCCACGCGCCGCGGGATCTTGAAGCCGGCGAGCCGTGCGCGACACAGCTCGAGCAGCTCGGCCTCCGTGCAGCGCGCGCCGGGCTTGAGCTGCACGGCCGCCACGCCGACCTCGCCCAGGCGCGCATCGGGGGCGGCGATGACGCACGCCTCCGCCACCGCCGGGTGCGTCGCCAGCACCGCCTCGAGCTCGAGCGGCGCCACCAGGAAGCCGCCCGTCTTGATGACCTCCTTCAGACGGCTGAGAAAGCGGAACCGCCCCGGCTCCTCCTCGAGCCCGAGATCGCCCGTGTGCATCCAGCCCTCGCCCGCGAAGAGCGCCTCCGTCTCCGCCGGCATCCGGTAGTAGCCCGGCGTGACGTGGCCGCCGGCGATCTGCAGCTCGCCCGCCGTCCCGAGCGGCTGTGGGCGGCCGGTGTCGGGATCGACGACGCGGACGCTCACCCCGGGCAGCGCGCGGAACAGCGCCTCGTCCTCGGGACCCCGGGCACGGTGCAGTCCGCTGATCGCGGAGGCTTCGGTGAGGCCGTAGCCGGTCCACACGTCGTCCACCCCGAGCTCGCGGTACGCCGCCTCGATGGCGGCGCCGTTCAGCGGCGCGCCCATGAGCCGGCGAAGGGCCGACAGGTCGTGCTTGCCGATGCGCCCGCTCTCCACGAGCGCCAGCACCATGGTGTCGACGCAGATCAGGTACGTGACGCGCTCGCGCTCCATCAGCGCCAGCGCGGCCGCGGCGTCGAAATGGTCCTGCAGGACGAGCGCGGCGCCGCCGCTCAGGGCGGCGAAGGAGATGTGGCAGGTGCCGAACGAGCTGAACAGCGGGATGACGGTGAGGATCCGCTCCCCCGGCGCCAGGCCGACGAGCCGCCCGGCCTCCACGGTGTTGCGCGAGAGGTTCCGGTGGGTGAGCTGCACGCCCTTGGCGAACGACGTCGTGCCCGAGGTGTAGATCAGGTAGCCGACGTCGTCGGGCGAGAGCGCGGGCCACCGCTCCGGCGGCAGCGGCGGCGCGGTCGCCAGCGCTCGCAGCTCGTCCGGGTAGGCGACCCACTCGAGCGCGGGCAGGTCGGCCCGCGCCGCGGCCACCATGGCGCGGAAGTCGATGCCGAGAAACGTGTCGGGCGCCAGGAGGGCCCGGCATCCGCTCTGGCCCAGGCAGTACCGCAGCTCGTCGGTCTTGTAGCGCGTGTTGATCGGGACCATGACGGCGCCGAGGATGCCGAGCGCGTGGCGGGCGAACACCCACTCCGGCCAGTTCGGCAGCCAGACGCCGACACGGTCGCCGCCGCCGATGCCCCGGGCGGCCAGGCCCGCGGCCAGGCGGCAGGCGGCGTCGAGCAGCCCGGTGAAGCTGACCCGCCGCTCGCCGAACACGACGGCATCCTGCTCACCGTACCGCTCCGCCGCCCAGCGCAGGAGGTCGCGCGAGGTCAGTAGAGCTCCCACCACGAGTCCTGGGCCGCGAGCAGCTCGGCGGCCGGCTTCTCCACGACGATGCGCCCGGACTTCATCACGTAGGCGCGGCTGGCGATGCCGAGCGCGCTCTTGATGTTCTGCTCCACGAGCACGATGGCGGTGCCGAACCGCCGGTTGATCTGGGTCGCCGTCTCCAGCACGCGCTGCACGAGCACCGGCGCCAGGCCGATCGACGGCTCGTCCATCATCATGAGCTTCGGGTGCTGCATGAGCGCCATGCCGACCGCCACCATCTGCTGCTGGCCGCCCGACAGCGTGCCGACGAGCTGGGTCGACCGCTGGGCGAGGATCGGGAAGAGCTCGAACACCTCCTGGATCCGCTGCACCCGCGCCTCGCGGTCGATGTGCGCGTAGGCGCCGAGCTCGAGGTTCTCCCGCACGTTCAGGTCGGGGAACACGCCGCGCCCCTGCGGCACCAGCGCCAGGCCCCGCCGCACGTTCTCGCCGGGATCGCCGTTGGCCCACGGCCGCCCGGCGAAGCGCACCTCGCCCGCGCGCGCGGGCAGCAGGCCGAGGATGGTCTTCAGCGTCGTCGACTTCCCCGCGCCGTTGTGACCGAGCACCGCGACGATCTCCCCCTCGCCCACGTGGAAGGAGACGCCCTGCAGCACCGTCTTCTTGCCGTAGCCGGCCTCCAGCCCCTGGACCTCGAGCAGCCTGGCCATCGTCAGATCCCGAAGTAGATCTCGGTCAGCGCCGGATCGCGCGTGATGGTGGCGGGCGCGCCCCGGGCGAGGACGTGGCCCTGGTGGAGGAACACCACCTCGTCGGAGAGCTGGGAGATGAGCTCCATGTTGTGCTCGATGAGCAGCACCGTCTTGCCGTGCTCGACCAGGCGGCGCACGATGGGGATGACGCGCCGGAGCGAGTCGGCGTCGAACCCCGAGGTCGGCTCGTCGAGCAGGAGCACCTCGGCATCGGTCGCGAAGATGCGTGCCATCGAGAGCAGCTTCTGCTCGGGATACGCGAGGTCCTCCGCCAGCTCGTGGGCCTGGTGCCGCAGCCCGAAGAACTCCAGCACCTCGAGCGCGCGCGCGCGGTCCCGGGCCTCCTGCGCCCGCACGGCGGCCGGCCGGAGGAAGAGCGTGAGCGCGTTCTCGCCGACCGGGCTCTGGCAGCCGAGCAGGACGTTGTCGAGGACGGTCATCTTGTTCCAGAGCCGCAGGTGCTGGAACGTCCGCGCCACGCCGCGCCGCTCCACCTCGTGCGGGGGAAGCCCGACCAGCTCCTCGCCCTTGAAGCGCACGGAGCCGCGGTCGGGCCGCAAGAACCCGGTGATCAGGTTGAAGATCGTCGTCTTCCCGGCGCCGTTCGGCCCGATGAGGCCGGTGATCAGCCGGGGCGCCACGTCGAAGGTGCAGTCGTCGACGGCCTGGATGCCGCCGAAGGCCTTGGAGACGCCCTGGACCGTGATGATCGGACCGCTAGCCGATGGCATGCGAGGTGACCGGCGGCGGCTCGAGCGCCTTGGGCCGCGCGCGGCCCAGGATTCCCTCCGGCCGCACGAACATGAAGATGATGAGCAGCGCGCCGTAGAGCACCTGCCGCATCGGGGCGGCCACCGTGTCGGGGATGGCCAGGAACTTCAGCGCCTCCGGCACCGCCAGGAGGATGAAGGCGCCGACGAGGGGGCCCGCGAGCCGGTCGCTGCCGCCCAGGATCACGAGCGACATGATGAAGATCGACTCGTGGAGCGCGAAGCTGGACGGGTTGATGTAGGTGATGTAGTGCGCGTAGAGGCTGCCGGCGAGCGCGCCGAGCGCCGACGAGATCGTGGCGATGACGATCTTGTTCAGCACGACGTTCTTGCCCATGGCCGCGGCCGCGATCTCGTCGTCGCGAATGGCCTGGAGCACGCGGCCGAACGCCGAGTGGGTGAGACGGTGACAGATGGCGTAGGTCAGCGCGGCCAGCGCCAGCGCCAGCGCCACGTACTCGAACGGCGTGTCGACGACCCAGCCGAAGACGCGCGGCCGCGGGATGCCGGGCAGCCCGGCGTGGCCGTTGGTGACGTCCGTCCAGTTCATGAACACGGTGAGGAGCACCACCTGGAGGCCGAACGAGGCGACGATGTAGTAGTCGCCGGCCACCCGCAGCGACGGGATGGCCACCAGCGCCGCCGCGCACGCGCCCGCCACCGCCGCCACCACCAGCCCGCCCCAGAAGCCGAGGCCGAGGTGCAGCGCGACCAGCGCGGAGGCGTAGGCGCCGACGCCGTAGATGGCGGCGTGGGCGAGCGAGAAGATCCCCACGTAGCCGACGAGGAGGTTCAGCGACAGGGCCAGGATCGAGTAGATCCCGACCATGACCAGGTAATGGGCGAGGTACGCCGTCACGTCAGATCTCCGCCGACTGGATCCGGCGGCCGAAGAAGCCGCGCGGCCGCACCACGATGAAGACCAGGAAAACGCCGAAGCTGATCGCCGACTGCCACTCCGACGGGATCTGCCACACGCCGAGATTTTCCAGCAGCCCGAGGAACACCCCGCCCACCATCGCCCCCGGGATGGACCCGATGCCGCCCATGATGACGCCCACCGACGCCAGCAGCACGAACGTCGTCCCGCGGTACGGCTCGGCGCCGACGTCCATCGCGACGATGATGCCGGCGGGCGCGGCGATGGCCGAGCCGAGGGCATAGGTCAGGAGGTGCACGCGCCCGAGGTCGATCCCGACCGTGCGCGCCATCTCCGGCGAGCTGGACACGGCCCGGATCGCCTGTCCCGCCCGCGAGCGCTTGAGGAACGCCATCAGGGCCAGGTAGCCGGCGATCGCGAGGGCGACGGCGAGGACGTGCAGCCACGTGAGGAAGACGGGTCCGAGCTGGACCGCGTTGTGGAGCACGCCGATGTCCATGCGGAGGGGGTCCGGCGTGAACACCATGGCCAGCACGTTCTCCACCACGATCAGGAGCCCGAGCGAGCTGATGAAGACGGTGGTGCGAATGGCGCCCCGGCGCTCGAGCTGCTGGTAGAGGAGGAGGTCGATCAGGAGCCCGGACAGCGCGGCCGCCAGGATGGCGAGGACCACCGCCACGATCAGCGGCAGTCCGAGCAGCTGCTGGCCGGCCCAGGCATAGTACGCGGCCAGCGAGAAGACCGCGCCGTGCGCGACGTGGAAGTGGAGCGTCGTGCCGTAGATCAGGCCCCACCCCACCGCGCACAGCGCGTAGATGCTCCCGACCACGAGGCCCGTGGCCAGGAGCTGGAGGAGGAGATCCACGGCTACGGGTTCGCCTTGATGACCTTCTCGACCTCGACCTTGCCGTTCTTCAACACGCCCACCTCGATGTCCATGACGGCCGCGTGGTTCGGCTGGAAGACGAGCTTGCCCGACGGCGTGTCGAACGCGCGCACGGTCTCGATGGCATCCTTCACGCCCTCACCGTCGAGCCGCCCGTTGTTCTTCTTCATGGCCGTCTCGGCGGCCTTCGCGAAGATCTTCGTGGCGCTGTAGTACTGCACCGCGAAGAAGCCGGCGTCGACGTTGTACTTCTGCTTGAACTTGTTGGCGAAGGGCGAGTCGGGATTGAACGGCAGCCGCGTCGTGAGCATCCCCTCCGCGCCCTTGGACTTGAGGACCTCGGGCACCTGGACCCACGAGGTGGCGGCCATCGGAATCGTGATGCCCAGCTCGCGCGCCTGGTCGGCCACGATCGCGACGTTTCGACCGTACGACGAGATGAAGAGGAGGTCGCCGCCCCGCGCCTTCAGCTTGGCGAGCTGCGCGCGGAAGTCGGTGCCGTCGAGCGCGATCTGCTCCTCGGCGAGGACCTTGCCGCCGGCCGCCGCGAACTTCTCGCGGAAGGACTTGGCCGCGTTGCGGCCGGCCTCGTCGTTGGCCACGATGAGCACCGCCGCCTTCCGGCCCTTCTCCTTGGCGAGCCACTCGGCGATCACCCCGACCTCGTTCGAGACGACCGGGATGTTGTTGTACAGGTACGGCTTGTTCGCGAGGTTGTCCGACTGGCCGCCGCCGTTCATCATGACGACCTTGTTCTGGGCGCCGATGGGCTGGATGGCGAGCGTGGGCGCCGAGTACGAGGTCATCGTGAACGGGACCTTCTCGACCTCCACCAGGCGGCGCATGGCGTTGACCGCCTTGGAGGCATCCGCCGCGTGGTCCTCGAAGATGACCTCCAGCTTGCGGCCGGCGATGCCGCCGGCGGCGTTGATCTCCTCGGTGGCGATCTCGGCGCCGCCCTTCATCCAGACACCGTAGGAGGCGCCGGAGCCTGTCAGGGGTAGGATCGCGCCGATCTTGATGGGGCCGCTCTGGGCGGTGGCGGACGCCACGCCGGCGACAGCGGCCAGAACCGTGAGAGCGAGCAGACGCTTGAGCATCGACGAGAATCCTCCTTGCATGTGTGCGCTCGACGACGGAATCCGCGGCGCGTACGTAGCTTAGCCCTCCGGTGAGGGCAGCGCAATTGGCGCGAGCCGATCGATACGCGCCTTGGCCTCGGCGAGCGCGGCGGCGGGCTTGTCGGCCAGCATCGCCGCGTACTCGCGGACGGTGCGCGCGAGCGCTTCCGCCGGCACCACGCGATGGACCAGCCCCAGGTCGCGGGCCTCGGCCGCGGTGTAGCGCCTGCCCTCCATGACGATCTCCTTGGTGCGGGCGGGGCCGGCGAGGCGGACGAACCGGGCCGTCATCTCGGTGGCGAGCGGGATGCCGAGGTCCACCTCGGGAATCCAGAGGCGGGCGTCGGCGGCGGCGAAGCGGAAGTCGCACGCGAG
>DASUPA010000018.1:0-3267 GCA_036276335.1 Candidatus Methylomirabilota bacterium
CAACTTCGACTACAGCCCCACGGCGCTGGCGATCCTCGAGGCGGCCGGCGTCCACGACCTGTTCGCCGCCGTCGTGGTCTCCGACCAGGTGGGCTGGCGCAAGCCGCGGCCCGACATCTTCCGCCACGCGCTCGAGGCGGCGGGCGTCGAGGCGTCCGGGACCCTGTTCGTGGGCGACAAGGCGGAGCTGGACGTCGCCGGCGCGCACCGGGTCGGCATGGACGCCGCCTGGATCAATCCCGGCCGGGAGCCGCTGCCCCCGGGAGTCAAGCCCCCGGAGTACGAGATCCGCGACCTCGCCGAGCTGGAGACCATCGTCGGCCCGGCCTGAAGCGTCGTGCCGCCCGGAACCGGCGGGCACGCGACCTGCATCTCAAATGACGAAGGAGGATCAACCGTCCATGTCCGCGACGCGCAAGGTGATCGTCATCGGCTCCGGTCCGGCCGGCTACACGGCGGCCGTCTACGCGGCGCGCGCCAACCTCGCCCCCCTCATGATCGCGGGCATGCAGGCCGGCGGCCAGCTCATGCTCACCACCCTCGTCGAGAACTATCCCGGCTTCGTCGACGGCATCGACGGTCCGGTCCTGATGGAGACGATGCGCAAGCAGGCCGAGCGGTTCGGGACGGAGATCGTCAACGAGGACGCCACCGCCGTGGACTTCACGCGGCGGCCGTTCGTGGTGCGCGCCGGCGAGCAGCGCTGGGAGGGCCACGCGGTCATCATCGCCACCGGCGCCAGCGCCAAGCTCCTCGGGCTGCCGGCCGAGCGGGAGCTCATGGGCCGCGGCGTGTCGACGTGCGCCACGTGCGACGGCTTCTTCTTCAAGGACCAGGACATCATGGTCGTGGGCGGCGGCGACACCGCGGTCGAGGAGGCGCTGTACCTGGCGCGCCTGGGGCGCAAGGTGAGCGTCGTCCACCGGCGCGACACGCTCCGCGCGTCGAAGATCATGCAGGACCGTGCCCTGGCGCACCCGAAGATCGAGTTCGTCTGGAACAGCGTGGTCGACGCCGTCAAGGATCCCGCGGCCGGCAAGGTCACGTCGGTGGTGCTGCGCGACGTCAAGACCGGCGCGACGAGCGAGCGCCCGGTGGACGGCCTGTTCGTCGCCATCGGCCACGAGCCGAACACGTCGCTGTTCCGCGGGCAGATCGAGCTGCTGCCGAACGGCTACGTGAAGGTAGAGCCGGGGACGACGCGGACGTCCGTGCCGGGCGTGTTCGCCGCCGGCGACGTCCAGGACTTCACGTGGCGCCAGGCGGTGACCGCGGCCGGGACGGGCTGCATGGCCGCGCTCGAGGCCGAGCGCTACCTCGAGTCGATCCGGGTGGGCTAGGTCCCCACCCGCAGCGGCGCGCCGAGGTCGCGCAGCAGCGCGATCGTCGACAGGTACGACAGCCGTCCGGTTCTCGGATTCTCGGACGGCACGTTCTCGACCTCGATCCGGAGGGCGCCGAACTCCCCCTCGACGCGGATGCGGTGCGTGTTGCGCGCGAGGCCCGGCACCGCATAGATCCGTGTCCGCGTGCGCTCCGGGCCGATGCCCGCCAGGGAGAGCGCGGCCAGGACGTTGACGTTGGCCGGGAAGGCGCGGCAGGCCTCGGTGGCCGGCCCCTCGAAGATCAGCGTCTCCTCCGCGATCGCGTCGAGGTCGATCTTCCGCTCGACAATCCACGGCGCCCCGGCGAGACCCTGCGGCGGCTTGCGCGTCTCCATCGTCACGCGCTCGATCGCGCCGATGGCGCCGCCCTTCACGCCGTCGAGCCCGGCGATGGCGCCGGAGGGGACGAGGATGCGCGCGCCCTGACGCTCCGCGAGCGCCACCCAGTCCTCGCGGCCCAGCAGGCCGCCGCACGAGAGCACGACGAGGTCGCGGCCGGCGCCGAGCGTCCGCGGCGCGATCTCGGCGAGATGGGCCTGCGTGGAGGCCTCCACGACGACGTCGGAGGCGGCCACGAGGTCGTCGAGCGAGTAGAAGGGCACCGGCGACTTGAGCGTGGCGAGGAACGCCTCGCCGGCGGCGCGCCGGCGGGTGGTGGCGCCCGCGAGCACCGCCCCCGGCATCCCGGCGTCGACGGCGCGGCACACCTGGCGGCCGATCACGCCGAGGCCGACGACCCCGACGCGCCTCGGCGCACGCGTGTTCGGTGCTGCGCTCATGGCGGCGTGAATGGTATCATGCGGCACGGTGACGTCTTCGAGCGCGTTGCGGCAGCCGCTCGAGCGGCTCTACCGGGAGTTCGACTACGACGCGCGCCTCGGGCGCGATGCCATTCAGTTCCCCCTCCGCTACGCCGGCGCCGCCGACCGCGAGCTCGTCGGCCTGCTGACGTGCTGCCTGGCGTACGGGCGCGTCGAGCTCTTCGGCCGCGCGCTGGACCGCGTCCTGCGCGCGATGGGGCCCTCGCCGGCGGGCTTCGTGCGCGACTTCGACCCCCGCCGCCAGGCCGGCGTCTTCGACGGCTTCCTCTACCGGTTCACCCGGCCGCGCGACCTCGTGGCCTTCTGCGTGGCCGCGCGCGACGTGCTGGCGCGCCACGGCACGCTGGAGGAATGCTTCCTGGCCGGCGACGCCGACCCGCGCGGTCCCCTCGGCCCGCCGCTCGAGCGCTTCGCGCGGGCGTTCCTCGACGCCGACCTCCGGGAGGTGTTCCCGCGCGGGCGGCGCTCGCGCGGGTACCGCCATCTCTTCCCGCTGCCGTCGGCGGGCGGCCCCTGCAAGCGCCTGCTCCTGTACATGCGCTGGATGGTCCGGCGCGAGGCGCCGGACTTCGGGCTGTGGGCGGGCGTGTCGCCGGCGCGGCTCCTCGTCCCCGTCGACACGCACGTCGAGAACATGAGCCGCGCCATCGGGCTCACGCGCCGGCGGTCGCGAACCTGGCGGATGGCCGAGGAGATCACCGCGCGCCTGGCCGCCGTCGACGCGGCCGATCCCGTGAAGTACGACTTCGCGCTCTGCCACACGCGGATGTCCGGCGACTGCCGCGACCGCCGTGACCCCGTCGTGTGCCCCCCCTGCGGCCTCCGCCCGATCTGCCGCCACTGGCGGTCGGGCGCAGCCAAGCGAATCTCGCCCCGGCCAGCGAAGCGCGATGGCGCAGCCACTCCTGTCTCTCTCGGGCCACCCACGGAGGCGCAGCACACAGCGCTCCGATACCAATGACTGAGATCACCGGTATCCTGCTTGGCGGCCTGATCGTCGTCCTCGGCGTCGTGGCCTGGACGCTGCTCAGCACGCGGCGGGAGCTGAGCGGGCTGCGCGC
>DASUPA010000019.1:0-9102 GCA_036276335.1 Candidatus Methylomirabilota bacterium
CTGCGACTCGACGGCCACGATGGCGGCGACCAGCTTGGGCGCGACGCCGTGCTGCGTGGCGACTTCCTCGATGTGGGTGTCGATCTCGACCCGCTTCGGCGGCGGCTCCTCGGCCACCGATTCCACGGCATCCTCGGCGGACTCCAGCATCTGGACGGAGGCGATGATGTCGTCGACGGCGACGTGGGAGACCGCGTACCCGCCGCTCACGGCGAGCACGAGGACTCCGAGCCCGAGGGCATGTCGCTTCAGGGACTCGCGTCCACCAGCCGGTCCGGACTGTGCGGTATCTCGCATAGATGTCGGTTCGGAGACGCGCTGCCGACGGGGGGCTGCGTTGAGCAACATGGATGCCAGACCCGGGCCAAAAACGGTGAATCGCTCGTCGTACCGGGGACTTACGACACAGGGCTGGTCAGGACTCGACCGGCCTCATCGCGCGCGAACAGTGACGTCCTGGCTTCGCGTGCGTGCCAGGCTGCCGCGATGGGGCTCGAGTCGCGCGCCTCTACTGGATAGCGGTGCTCAGATAGCGAGGCTGCACGTCAGGGCTGCGGGCCGCCGACGAGGATCGTCGTCGGCGTCACGCCGGCGAGCTTGACATGCACGCGCCACGGCGGCGGCCCCACCTGGTCGAGCGGAAACGAGGCGAACGTGGAGCCTTCGATGCGACTGGCGCCGCCGCCGACGGGGATGCCGACGCCGATGCCGGTCCCGATGCCACCGCGGCCGCCCCAGCTGCCTCCGCCCACGCCCACCCCGATCGTCGGTCCCGGTCCGGTGACGGTGGGCGCGTTGTCGATCGTCGAGGCGCGCACGGCGGTGCCGTCGGCCTTCGCGATCCAGACGTCCTCGAGCCTCCGATGGTCGGTGTCGATCTCGATGCGCAGCCGATCGGCCAGGATCTGATAGCCGGCGGCGATGCGCGCGCCCTCCGGCTGGACCTCGGGCTTGTAGGGCAGCGAGCTGCTGGCACAGCCGGCCAGCGCGAGCAGCGCGGCGCCGAGCCACGCCTTCATCGGCGGGCCGCCAGGGGCTCGAGCCGGAACCGCACCTCCGACGTCTGCCCGGCAATGACCTGGACCAGCCGCGTCGTGGCGGCGTACCTCGGATGGCTGACGCGCACGCGATAGGTCCCCTCGCGGAGGGAGCGCGGGCCGCCGGCCGGCGCGGCGGCGGGGAAGCTCGTCACGCGCGCGTTGTCCAGCGTGAAGACCTCGACCTCCGCGTCGCTGAGCGGGCCCTGCGCGCGGCCGCGCACGACGGTCAGCAGCTCGCCGTGGGTCGGCGCGCTCGCCGTCTTGAAATACCGGTAGGCGTAGCCGCCGATCGAGAGCGAGGCCGCGATGAGGAGCACGATCGTCCGGACCCCGTTGAGGCTGATCGACACGCGTCTAGCCTATCATCCGCCCGCGGCCCGGCTAGAGTCCCAGATACACCTGCTTGATGTGCGGGCTCTGCTGGAGGGTCTCGCGCGGGCCGTCGAGGACGATGCGGCCGTTCTCGATGACGTACGCGCGGTGGCACAGGGCCAGCGCGCGCGGCACGTTCTGCTCGACCAGGAGGATCGTCGTGCCGCGCGCGTTGATGCGCCGCAGGTTGTCGAAGATGAGCCTCACCATCACCGGGGCCAGGCCGAGGCTCGGCTCGTCCAGCAGCAGGAGCTTCGGTCGGGCCATGAGCCCGCGGCCGATGGCGCACATCTGCTGCTCGCCGCCGGACAGCGTCCCCGCCAGCTGCCGCTCGCGCTCGCGGAGCCGCGGAAACAGCGCGAAGACGTCCTCGAGGCCCTGCGCGCGCGTGCGCCGGTCGCGGGCCCCGAGCTCCAGATTCTCGCGCACGGTCAGCGACGGGAACAGCTGGCGTCCCTCCGGCACGTGCGCGATGCCGCGGGCGACGATCTCCGAGGAGGCGCGTCCGTCGATGCGGTCACCCTCGAACTGGATGCGGCCGCGGCGCACGGGCAGCAGGCCGGTGATCGCGCGGAGCGTCGTCGTCTTGCCGGCGCCGTTGCTCCCGATGAGCGACACCACCTCGCCCGCGCCGACCTCCAGCGAGACGTCCCGCACGGCGACGAGGTCGCGGTACCCGGCCTCGACGCTATCGAGCCGGAGCAGCGTGGACATCGTCTTCCCCCAGGTAGGCCTCGATCACCCTGGGATGGCTCGCGACGGCGGCCGGCGGCCCCTCGGCGACGCGCTCGCCGAAGTTGAGCACGACGATGCGGTTCGAGAGCGCCATCACGGCGCGCATGTTGTGCTCGATGAGCAGGATGGAGACGCCGCCGGCGTGAATGTCGCGGATCAGGCCGACGAGGGTGGCGATCTCGGTCGGATTGAGCCCCGCCATCACCTCGTCCAGCAGGAGCAGCGCCGGCTCGGTGGCCAGCGCGCGCGCGAGCTCGACACGCTTGCGCTCGGCCAGCGTGAGGCCCGCCGCGAGCGTCGACGCCCTGGCGCCGAGCCCCAGCCGGTCGACGACGCGCCGCGCGCGGGCGCGCGCCTCGCCGGCATCCGGGTGGCGGCCGAGGGCGCCGACCAGCACGTTGTCGAGCACCGTGAGCCGCGGGAACGGGCGGACGATCTGGAACGTCCGCGCCAGCCCGAGCGCGCAGATGGCATGCGGCTTCCAGCCGAGCACCGAGCGGCCCCGGAACCGGATCTGGCCGGCGTCGGGCGCCAGGAACCCGGACAGCAGGTTGAACACGGTCGTCTTGCCGGCGCCGTTGGGGCCGATGAGGCCAACCACCTCGCCCTCGGCGACGTCGAGATCCAGCGCGGCGACGGCCTGGACGCCGCCGAAGTGCCTGGAGAGCCCGCGCGCCTCGAGGAGGCTCACGCCGCCGGCGCCGCGCGGCGGCGCAGCGCGCGCGCCAGCCGCGGATACGCCCCCTCGGGAAGGAAGAGCACGACCGCGACGAGCAGCGCGCCGTAGGCGACGAGATGGGCGCCGTGCCAGCCGCCCTGCGCGAAGTAGTGGCGCGAGAGCTCGGCCAGCGGGCTCAGGATGAAGGAGCCGACGACCGGGCCCAGCACGGTGCCGGCGCCGCCGACGATGGGCCGGATGATGATCTCGACCGACAGCGGGACGCCGAAGACCGTGTTCGGCTGGAGCGAGAAGAGGTAGTAGGCGTAGAACGTCCCGCCGACGCCCGTGAGGAACGACGACAGCAGCATGGCGAGCATCTTGTACCGGAACGTGTCGACGCCGGCCGCCTCGCAGGCGGCCTCGTCGTCGCGAATGGCCGCCAGGTACACGCCGAAGCGGCGGCGCTCGAGCCAGGCCACGAGCCCCGTCGCCGCCACCATCAGGGCGAGCGCGATGTAGTAGTAGGCGCGCGTGTCCTGGAACTGGAACTGCCGGGGGTTGCCGGTGAAGGTGATGTAGTAGCCGAGGGCGCCGCCGACGGCCTCCGTGTTGGCCGCGATGATGCGGCAGATCTCCGAGAAGGCCACGGTGAGCAGCACGAAGTAGAAGCCGCGCAGCCCGAAGCGGAAGCCGAGGAAGCCGACCACGGCGCCCAGCACCGCCGCCAGCGCGCCGCCCGCGAACATGCCGAGCCACGGGGTGACGCCCGCCTCAACGGACAGCAGCGCGGCCGTGTAGGCGCCGACGCCGAGGAAGGCCGCGTGCCCGGCGGACAGCTGGCCGGCGTAGCCGCCCACGACGTTCCAGGCCTGGCCCAGGAAGCCGTAGAAGAAGATCAGCGTGAAGACCGTCACCGCGTACGAGCCGAAGACGGACGGGAACGCCGGCAGCGCGAGGAGCACCGCCACCACCGCCGCCGCGAGCCATCTCATGCCGCGCGCCTGCCGAAGAGGCCGGCCGGGCGCAGCAGGAGGATCAGCACGAGGAGCGAGAAGCTCACCAGCTCCTTGAGCGACGGCTTCAGGAACACGGCGCCGAGCGACTCGGCGACGGACACGAGGAGGCCACCGACGAAGGCGCCCACGAGGCTCCCCATGCCGCCGATGATCACGATGTTGAACGAGGCCACGGAGAGCTGGAGCCCGGTGGACGGCTGGAACGGCACCAGCGGCGCCACCAGGGCGCCGGCGGCGCCCACGCACGCCGCGCCGATCCCGAAGGCGACCGCGTAGACGCGGCGGACGTCGGTGCCGATGACGAGGGCGCCGTACGGGTTGTCGGCGGCGGCGCGGATGGAGCGGCCGAGGTCGGTGCGGAAGAGGAACGCCGACAGCAGCAGCGTCAGCACGATGGCCACTCCGAAGGTGATCAGCCGCGCCACGTCGACGAAGACGGGCCCCAGCCAGATCGTCGCCTGCGCCAGCGCCGACCGCACGCGCTGGGGCTCGGGGCCGAAGACGAGCAGCGCCGCGTTCTCGAGCACCAGCGCGACGCCGAGCATCAACAAGATCTGCATCTCGTGCGGCGCGTCGACGATCCGCTGCACGAGCCCGCGCTGGACGAGCACGCCGGCGACGAAGAGGACGGCCGCGCAGAGCACGAAGCTCGCGTAGGGGTCCACGCCGCCCCGCGCGGCCAGCAGCCACGCCAGGTACATCCCCCAGACCATCATGTCGCCGTGCGCGAAGTTGACGACGCGCATGACGCCGAAGATCAGGGTCAGCCCCACCGCCATGAGGCTGTAGACGCCTCCGAAGAGCAGGCCGTTGAGGAGGCCCTGCGCGACGAGCGTCAGATCGATCGAACTACGCCTTCGGTCGCGGGAACACGAACTTCGCCAGCGCGTGCTCCTTGGGCCACACCGCGGTGGGCTTGCCCTTGAGGATCTGGATCATGGCCGGGGCGGCGTTCGGATTGTCGCCGATCTCGTTGAACACGACCGGCCCCGTGGAGACCATGAGGTTGTCCTTGTAGTTCGTCTTCCTGAGCGCGTCGACGACGGCCTCCGGATCGACGGACCTGGCGCGCTCGAGCACGTCGGCCAGCACGTGGATGCCGTCGTAAGAGTAGCCGGAGTTCGTGTCGAGCGTCTTGCCGCCCGAGCGCTTGACGTACTCGTCGGCGAGCTTCTGCGCCCGCGGGTGCCGGAAGTTCGGCCACGGCACCGAGGTCATCACGTACTCGAGGTCCTCCTTGAGGGCCGCCAGCTGGCCCGCCTCGTACAGGCCGGGGCTCCCCGGGCCCACGATGCCGAGCAGCTCGATCCGCTGCTTGCGGATCTCCGGCAGCAGGAGCTGCGCGCTCGCCGGCCGCGTGATCGGCGCGATGATGTCCGGGCGGGCCGCCTTCGCCCGCGAGACCTCCGTGGACAGGTCCGACGGCGGCTCGGGCCACGGGATGACCTCCACGATGTCCCACGACGGCTTCGCCGCCTTGTGCGCGGCCTGGAAGCCTCGCGCCTGGTTGGTGCCGAACAGGTCGTTGGCGTGCATGAGCACCACGCGCTTGGGGCTCACGCCGGCTTCCGTGAAGATCTCGCTGAAGTACTGGACGGCGCGCACGCCGAACAGCGTGCCCGTCGGGAAGTTCCGGTAGACGTACTGCGTCTTCTGCTGGCCCTCCCGGACCGCCTTGGCGACGTTGGCGGTGATGGGATCGGCGGCCGAGATGTCGACGAGGAACGGCACGCGGCGCTGCTGGGCGACCGGCACGATGGCGTTCGTGTCGCCGGAGTTGAAGGTGCCCATGAGGAGCTGGGCGCCGGCGTTGATGAGCCGCTCCGCCTCCGCCCGCGCGACGTCCGCCTTCGTCTGGGTGTCGCCGAGCATCAGCTCCAGCTTCGCGCCGCCCATCGACTTGATGCCGCCCGCGGCGTTGACGTGGTCGACCGCGATCTGCGCCGCCAGCCGGCACGCCTGTCCCGGCTCGGCGAGCGGGCCGGTGACGCAGTGGATGGCGGCGATCCTGATCGCCGGCGGCTGCGCGCGCAGCGGACGCGGGAGCGCGGCGACGGCGGCGCCGGCGACGGTGGTCTTGACGAACGTGCGGCGGGTGAGTCGCGGCATGCGGGCCTCCTTGCCAATCGGTAGGCGAATTATACCCGCGTATGATACGGGCGCCATGGCCGATCCCCGCGCGACGCGCATCCTCGTGTGGATGTGCGTGCTGATCGCCGTCAACCAGCTGGGGTTCGGCGCCATCGTTCCCGTGATCGCGCTGTACGCCCGCTCCTTCGGCGTGCCGCAGTCCGCCATCGGCGTCGCCATCGCCGTCTACGGCCTCGCCCGCTTCCTGGTCGCGATGCCGGTCGGCAAGCTGACCGACGCGCTCGGCCGGCGAGAGGCGCTGGCGCTCGGCGGCCTCGTCACCGCCGCCGGCAACCTGGCCTGCGCGGCCGCGCCGAACTTCGCGACCTTCGTGGCGGCGCGCTTCGTGGCCGGCGTCGGCGCCGCCCTCGTGCTCATCGCCGGCCAGATCGTGCTGGCGGACATCAGCACGCCCGCGCGGCGGGGACGCATGATGGCGATCTACCAGGGCGTCTTCCTCTTCGCGGTGGGCGTCGGGCCCTATCCGGGCGGCCTGCTGGCCGAGCGCTTCGGCCTCGCCGCGCCGTTCGTCGTCTACGCGCTCGCCGGCGCGCTCGCCTCCGGGGTCGCGTGGCTGTCGATCCCGGACACGCGCGCGGCCGGCGTGAGCGGCGCCGACGCGGCGGCGGCGCCGCCGTTCTCCGCGCAGATCCGCCTGCTCACCGCGCACGCCGGCTTCATGCTCGTGAGCCTGGTCGGCTTCATGAACGCCGTCGTGCGCACGGGCGCCCTCTTCAACGTGGTCCCCGTGCTCGCGCGCGACCGGCTGCTGCTCGGCGCCGACCGCATCGGCTTCGGTCTCGCCCTGTCGAGCGTGGTCGGCCTCGCGCTGGCCTACCCGGCCGGCGTCCTCGTCGACCGCTACGGGCGCAAGACCGTCATCGTGCCGGCCACCGCCGCCGCCGGGCTCTCGATGCTGGTCTTCCTCGCGGCCCCGTCGTACGCGTGGTTCCTCACCGCCTGCGTGGTGTGGAGCGTGGCGGTCGGCGTCAGCGGCGCGGCGCCCGCCGCCTACGCCGCCGACGTCGCGCCCGCCGGGATGAACGCCGCCGCCATGAGCACGTACCGCATGCTCTCCGACCTCGGCTACGTCGTGGGACCGATCGCGCTCGGCGTCGTCGCCGACCTGGCCGGGGGCGATGCGGCGCTGGCGACCTCGGCGGCGCTCATGGTGGTCGTGGCGGGGCTCTTCGCGCGCTTCGCCCCGGAGACCTACCGCTCCGCGCGCTGAGGCGGTATCGTTGCCGGCCATGAACCTCCTGCGCCCGATCGAACGCGACCTGAAGGTGGGCAACGCCCGGCTGCGCCTGCTCGACTGGGGCGGCGAGGGCCGGCCGCCGGTGCTCCTGCTGCACGGCTTCACCGGGCACGCGCACGCCTGGGACACGCTGAGCATCGCGCTCCAGCCGCGCTTCCACGTGCGGGCGCTGGACCAGCGCGGGCACGGCGACAGCGACCCCGGCGACGTCTACAACGCGGTCGTCGCCTTCGACGACCTCGCCGGCGTCGTGGACGAGCTCCGCCTGTCGCGGCTCCTGCTGATCGGGCTGTCGATGGGCGGACGCAACGCGATGTACTTCACCGCCACGCGGCCCGGCGTCGTGGAGCGGCTGGTGATCGTGGACATCGGGCCGGAGATCAGCAAGCGCGCCACGGCGCCGTCCTCGGGGCCGCCCGAGCCGGAGGCCTGGGACAGCATCGAGCAGGCGGCGCGGCACCTTCACCGCGCCAATCCCTATCCCGGCATCCATTACTACCGCTGGGTCGTCTCGCACAGCCTCCGGGCCCGGGCGGACGGCCGCCTGATCTGGAAGTGGCACCCGTCGATCAAGGAGCGGCGGACGAACCCGGACGTCGACTGGTGGGCCCTGCTGCGCGAGATCCGCGTGCCGACGCTCGTCCTCCGCGGCGCCGAGAGCCACGTGCTCGACCGCGACGTGGCCGAGCGCATGGCGCGCGAGCTGCCGGACGGCCGCCTGGTCGAGATTCCCCGCGCCGTACACACCCTCCACGAGGACAACCCCGAGGCAGTGCTCGCCGCGCTCGACGCCTTTCTCTAGCGCTAGCCGCCGGCCACGGCGGTGAGCTGGCGGCCGACGAGGTGGGCGTAGAGGCCGCGCCGGCGCAGCAGCGCCTCGTGCGGGCCCACCTCGGCCACGCGGCCGTCGTCCAGCACCACGATCGTGTCGGCGTCGCGCACGGTGGAGAGCCGGTGGGCGATGACGAGCGTCGTGCGATCGCGCGCGAGCCGGTCGATGGCCTGCCGCACGGCCGCCTCGCTCACGGCGTCCAGATGCGACGTCGCCTCGTCGAGGATCAGCACGGGCGCGTCCTTCAGGAACGCGCGCGCGATGGCCACCCGCTGGCGCTGGCCGCCCGAGAGCTGGGCGCCGCGCTCGCCCACCACCGTGTCGAGGCCCTCCGGCAGGCTCGCGACCAGCTCCCCCAGCGCCGCGCGCTCGACGGCGGCGGCGACGGCCGCCTCGCTGGCGGCGGGATCCGCGAGCAGCACGTTGGCGCGCAGGGTGTCGTTGAAGAGGTAGGTGTCCTGGGCCACCAGGGCGATGCGCCGCCGCAGACCGTCGAGGGTGTACTCGCGCAGGTCGTGGCCGAAGAGCCGCACCACGCCCGACTGCGGGTCCCAGAAGCGGAGCAGGAGGCTTGCGACCGTGGTCTTGCCGGCCCCGGAGGGGCCGACGATCGCCATCGTGCGCCCGACCTCGAGCCGCAGCGAGACGCCGTCGAGCGCCGGCCGCTGCCGGCCCGGATACGTGAAGCGGACGTCCGCGAGCTCCACCGCGACGCCCGATGGCCGCGGTCCGAGGGTGACGCCGGGACCGTCGGTCACCGGCACGGGCTCCGTCTCGACCACGTGCAGCCGTCGCGCGGCTCCGAGCGTGTCGGCCAGCTGCCGGCCCACCTGCGCCACCTCCCAGAGCGGCACGAACGCCGACAGCGCGAGCAGCGTCAGCAGCGGCAGCGCGACCGGATCCAGCCGCCCCTGCTGCGCGAGCCAGGCGCCGACGACGATCACCGCGAGCCCGCCCAGCCCGGTGGCCGTCTCCTGCAGGCCCGTCTGCAGCGAGAGGTCGTGGAGGAACGGCAGGCGCAGCTCGAAGAAGCGGCGCGCCTTGGCGCCGAGCTCCTC
>DASUPA010000020.1:0-19057 GCA_036276335.1 Candidatus Methylomirabilota bacterium
GCCCGCCGGCAGACGTCAGCAGCGAGGCGCTGGCTCCATACTTCATGAGGGCGACACGCGATCAGTGACCAGTGCCGGTCACGGCGACGCCGGTGATTGCGGCCAGTCGCTTCGCGAGCGGGGTGTTGCGGCTGCGGCCCACGCGCACCTCGCCGTCGACGATGACGGCCGAGATGCCGGGGATGTCGCCGCGGGCCATGGCGGTCAGCCCGTCGGCCGCCACCGAGGCCGCGGGGGCGTCGCAGACCACCAGGTCGGCCGGGCGACCGACGGCGATCGTGCCGGTGGCCAGCCGGAAGGCGCGCGCGTTGTTGCCGGTGGCCAGCGCGATCACGGTCTCCGGTGCCAGGTCGCCGAGCGAGGCCAGCTCGCACACGCTCTTGAGCACGCCCATCGGCATCACGCCCGTGCCGGTGGGCGTGTCGCTCGCGACGCACACGCGCCCGAGCGCGCCCGCCTCCCGCGCGATCGCCACGATGAACAGGGCCGACCGGAGGTTCCCCGCCTGCACGACCTGGAGCGCCATGTCGGTCTCGTGGACGATGGTCCGCAGGCCCTCCTCGTCGAGCGACGTGGTGCCGCCGTTGACGTGGCCGCAGACGTCGGGGCGGAGATGGAGGAGGACATCGTGGGTGATGGGGCTCGAGCCCGGGATGGAGTTGCCGCCGCTGTGCGACATCACGCACAGGCCGTGCTTCTGCGCGCGCCGCACGTCGGGCTCGCCGTCACGCGGGTGCGCGTAGCCGCCGAAGCCGTACTTCGCGTGGCGCACGCCGTGCGCCGCCATCTCGGCGAAGTCCTGGTCCGTGAGCCCCGGCTCGAGCACCACGGAGCCCGCGTTGACCTTCATGCCGTTCGGGCGGAAGTGCTCGAAGCACTTCGCGGCGGCGATGGCCAGCGCCTTCGAGGCGGCCGGATCGTGGGGCCGGCCCGGCGCGTGCACGCCCTCCCCCGCCGAGACGACCGACGTGATCCCGCCGTGCACGTAGGAATCCAGGAAGTCGACGGTCTTCTGCCGCGGCGTGTAGTCGCCGAGCACCACGTGACAGTGCGAGTCGATGAGGCCGGGCATGACGGTGGTGCCGCGGCAGTCGACGACGACGTCGGCCCCGCGGGCGGCGGTCCGGCTCGCGGCGCCGAGGGCGGCGATGCGCCCGCCCTCGACGAGGATCGACTCGACGTCCTGCCGGGGCGCGGCGAGGTCGCCCGTGGCCAGCGCCCCGATGTTGACGAGCCCGAGCGTCGCCACCCTAGTACTCTCCCAGGCAGCGGTCGACGGCGGCCGTGCCGCGCTGCCAGTCGTAGGAGCGGAACATGCGCGTGTTCACGACGGGCTGGGCGGCCGAGTAGAACATCTCGTACTGGAGCTGCCGCCCCGCGAACTCCGTGCCGACGAAGTCCCACACGAGCTTCAGCAGCTTCACCCGCTCGCGCGCGGTGGCGGTGGCGCCGCGCATGAAGCGCTCGAAGTCGCCCCGCGTCTCGGGGCTGTCGAAGCCGGCCTCGGCCGACGGCAGCTGCTGGAAGGCGCCGCCCGCCAGCTCGCGGATGGTGCGCATCATGTCGACGATGAGGCGGCGCTGGAGGCTCATGCCCGCGTAGACGTACTGCGGGTGGGGCCGCGCCACGCCCTCGCGGATGAGGGGATGGCGCTCCGCCGCCTGCACCAGCGCGTCGAACGTGGCGCAGAGGGCCGCGATGTCGCCGCCGAGCGCCGCCTGCGCCTCCGGCCGCTTGTCCCCCGCGTGCACCTCCAGGAGCTTCAGCGCGAGGCCGGCCATGAACTCCAGCTTCACGGTGAAGCGCACGAGCGACTGGAAGTTGGCCAGCGTGTGGGACGGCGACTCGTGGAACTGCGCGTTGACCAGGCCCACGTCGCGATAGATGAAGACCTGCTCCCACGGCACGAAGACGTCGTCGAAGACGACCGTCGCATCCACCTCGTCGAACCGGGACGAGAGCGGGTAGTCGAACACGCTGGTGGTGCCCTGCGCGTACGGTCGCCGCGGATGGATGCGGATACCGGGCGCGTTCACCGGAGTCACGAACGAGAGCGCGTAGTCCTCGTCGCCCGGCACGAGCGGCGTGATGTAGGAGATGAACAGCCAGTCGGCCAGCACCGACGCGGTCGTGATCCCCTGGCCGCCGCGGACGACGATGCCGCCGTCCCGCTCGGCCACCACCCCGGGGAACAGGAACGGGGCGGGCTGCCGGTGCGCCGGCTGCGAGCGGTCGATCTGCGGCGGCACGATGCCGTAGGCGAGGTAGAGCTCCTCGTCGCGGGCCTTCTCGTAGAAGCGGACGACGTTGTCGCCGAAGCGCGTGCCGCCGCGGTCGAAGAGCTGCCGCCAGCCGGCGAAGGCGCTGAGCACGCAGGCGACGTGGTCGGGCGTCCGCCCCATGAGGCCGTACGAGGGCTCGGCCCAGAGCCGGTGGACGCGCCGGCGCGCGGCGAGGTCCTCCGCCGAGCGCGGCACCAGCCACATCGCGCTGTGCCGGCGGCCGGTGGCCGGATCGACGTACGTGGTGGTGGCCTGCGCCTCGGCGGCGCCGGCGAGATCCCAGGTCTGCGCGATGCGGCGGATCGGCTCGGCGAACCCCGGATGCTTGGTGACGTCGTCGACCCGCTCGCCGTCGAGGAAGACGGCGCGCCCGTCCCGCAGACTCTCGACGTACTGGCGTCCGCTGCGCATGCCGGCCGCCACCTTGCCACACCCGCCGCGTGATGACAAACCCGGGCGGCGATGATAGGGTCGCGACGTCGTGACCCGGCCTCCGCTGCTCGTGGTCTTCGTGGCGGTCCTCGTCATCACGCTCGGCGAGCTGGGCGGCGCCCTGCTGGCCCCGCTGCGCCCGGCCGCCGCACGCCTGGCCGCCGCGCGCATCGCGGCGAACGCGCCGGCGCACGGGCTGACCGGTGCCGCCGAGTACGACGACGCGGTGCGCGAGCGCGCCATCTTCAGCAGCGAGGCCGGGCTCTCCTTCTTCCACGTCCACTCGGAGGGGATGGGCCTGGTGCTCTTCTTCGCGAGCACGCTCGTCGCGAGCCTCGTGGGCTCCGCCGCCCTCCGCCGCCTGCTCTACACGCTGCTGACCGCGGGCGCGCTGTTCCCGCTGGGGTACCTCGCCTACGCGGTGGCCGTGGTCGAGCTCGGGCGCGACGACGGCATCGCGCTGGCGGAGACGTGGCTGCTGACGCCGCTCGGCACGGCGGCCATCGCGGGCCTCCTCGGGCTCGCGGTCGCCCTCGCGCGCCGCGCGCCCGCCGCGGAGCGCCCGTGAGTCCCGGCCGCGAGGAGAGCTGGCGGCTGCCGCCGCGCGGCGTGCTGCTCGCCGCCGTCCTCCTGCTGCTGGCGGCCGAGGTGGGCGGCGCCTCGATGGCGCGCTACAAGCTCGAGCTGGCCCGCTGGGCGCGCGCGGAGATGCTCGCGCGGCCGGCGGTCCACGGCCTGGTCGGCGTGCGCGACCTGGACGAGCGCGTGCTCGACGAGGCGCTCTTCCGCTTCGACGCGGGCCTGCGCCTCTTCCACATGCACGCCGAGGGCATGGCGCTCGTCGTCATCGCCACCACCACCGCGGCGACGACGCTCGTCGAGCGCGCGGCGCTCCGCCGGGCGCTGGTCCTGCTGCTGACCGTGGGCGGCGTCGGCTATCCGCTCGGCTACCTGCTCCGGAGCGCGCTCATTCCGGCCTACGGCCTCGAGCGCAGCAAGGACGTCGCCGAGTGGCTCGTCTGGCTGCCGTTCGGCGGGCTGGCCATCGCGGCCCTGCTGGCGCTCACGGCGGTCCTCGCCGCGCGCGTGGTGCGGCGGTGAGCGCGCGACGCGTGCTCGGCGCGCTGCTCGCGGCGGTGGTCGCGGCGTCGCCGGCGGCCGCGCACCACACCGGCGTCTACACCCCCAGGGACAACGCCATCACCACCAACTTCAAGGAGGTGAAGTTCTCCGTCCAGGCGCGGAAGTTCGACGTGGCGCTGCGCCGCTTCGACGAGGGACCGCTCCGCGCCGAGATGCGCGCGCGGGCGGCCAGCCTGCCCGCCGGCCTGGAGGCGCGCACGCGCGCCGCGCTGGTGGCCCGCGACGCCGCCGGCGTGGAGCGGGGACTCATGCTCTTCTTCATCGCCCTCGCGCACGACCTGGCCCGCGAGGCGGACCGGCAGCTGGCCGCGTCCACCGCGCCGCCGGTGGCCGTCGCGCAGCGCTTCCTCGAGGCGATCTGGCGCTACTACAACCTCGTCGACTTCGCGGTCGGCCAGCGGGACCCGAAGGCGTCCACCGCCATGCGCCTCGCCTACGACGACGCCGAGACCGTGCTGCGGGCCACGCCGGCCGCCGACGCCGCCCGCGCGCGCGCGGCCTTCCGCCGCATCGCCGAGATCCTGGAAGCGCTCACCGTCGGCTGAGCGCGTCGCGGCCGCCCGCCGCGCACGCGCCCCAGAGCCGCGCCGGCGTCAGCGGCAGCTCGTTCGGCTCGACGCCGAACGGCGCGAGCGCGTCGGCGACGGCGTTGGCGAGCGCGGCCGCCGGCCCGAGCGTGCCGCCCTCGCCGACGCCGCGCACCCCGAGCAGGTTGGCGGCCGGCTCCTCGATGTGGTCGATCTCGAGCGGCGGGATCGTGACGGCCGTCGGCACCGCGTAGTCCATGAAGCCGCCGGTCAGGAGCTGCCCCGCCTCGTCGTACACGAGGTGCTCGGCCAGCGCGCCGCCGATGCCCTGCGCGATCGCGCCCTGCACCTGCCCCTCCACGACGAGGGGGTTGATCACGCGGCCGGTGTCCTCCACGCAGACGTAGCGCCGGATCACCAGCGCGCCCGTCGCGACGTCGACCTCCACGATGGCCGCCTGCGCGCCGGCCGCGAAGGTGCCCCGGATCGGGTCGTAGAACCGCGTGGCGTCGAGGCCCGGCTCGAGCTCGGCGGGCAGCCGGTGCGTCTCGAGATGCGCGATCCTGGCGACGGCCGCGACCGTGACCTCCCGGCCCGGCGCGCCCCGCACGGCGACCCGCCCGTCGGCGAGGTCCAGGTCGTCGACGGCCGCCTCGAGCACGTGGGCGGCGATCCGTAGGATCCGCTCGCGCACGACGCGCGCGGCGGTGACGGCGGCGCCGCCGCCGATGACCGCCTGGCGCGAGGCGAAGGCGCCGAGGCCGAACGGCGTCGCGTCCGTGTCGCCCAGCACCACGCGCACGCTGTCGAGGGGCACCGCGAGCTCCGAGGCGACGAGTTGCGCGACCGTCGTCTCGAGACCCTGGCCCTGCGAGGTGACCCCGGCCAGGACCGTCACGGCGCCGGACGGGTCCATCCGCACGGTCGCGCCCTCGTGGCCGGTCCGGAAGGGCATGCGAGGTCCAGCCGAGGCCGCCTGGCCGAGGCCCGTCAGCTCGTTGTAGACGGCGAACCCGATGCCGACGTGCCGTCCCTGCCGCCGCAGCCGCGCCTGCTCGGCCCGGAAGCCGCCGTAGCCGATGGCTTCGACCACTTTCTCAAAGCACACGGGGTAACTCGGGCTGTCGTGGACCAGACGCGTCGGCGAGGTGTAGGGCAGATCCGCGGGTCCGATGAGGTTCACGCGGCGGATCTCGACCGGGTCGAGCCCCAGCGCGTGCGCGCCCAGATCCAGGACACGCTCCATCACGAACGTCGTCGCCGGCCGCGCCACGCCGCGGTACGGGCCCGCCGGGGTCGTGTGCGTGGCCACGGCCGTGACGTCGCACCGGTAGTGCTCGAGCTTGTAGGGCCCCGTCATCAGGCCGCCCGCCATCAGCGCCTCGATGCCGGCCGTCCACGGAAAGACCGAGTAGGCGCCGGCGTTGCAGGCCGCCCGCACGTCGAGCCCCAGCAGCCGTCCCGCGGCGTCGAAGCCCGCGCGGACGGCATAGTGATGATCCCGCGCGTGCGCGGAGGCCTGCATCGCCTCGCGGCGGGTCTCCACCCACTTCACGGGGCGGCCGAGCGACATGGCGAGCAGGCACAGCGCGACGTCCTCCGGATAGAGCACCGCCTTCACGCCGAACCCGCCGCCGACGTCGCCGGCGACGACGCGAACCCGGTTCTCGGGCAGCGTCAGCAGCTCGCCCAGCAGGTGTCGTGCGAGGTGCGGCACCTGCGTCCCCGACCAGAGCGTGAGCTTGCCGTCGGCGGCGCTCCAGTCGGCGACGCCGGCCCGGCCCTCCAGCGGCGCCGCGCACTGCCGGTTCGTCCGGAACGCGCGCTCGACGACCGTCGCCGCCCCGCCGAGCGCCGCCTCCACGTCGCCGTGCGCGAACCGGCGCGACAGGAACAGGTTGCCGCGCGCGGCGTCGTGCACGAGCGGCGCGCCCTCGCGCATCGCGTCCAGCAGGTCCACCGCCGCCGGCCGCGGCTCGTACTCGACGCGCACGCACGCGGCGCCGTCCTCGGCCGTGTAGCGGTCGACCGCGACGATGGCGGCGATGGCCTCGCCGACGTGGCGGGCGACCGGCCACGCCAGCACCGGCTGCTCGGTCTCCACGTAGCCCGGCAGCGCCGAGCGCGCCCGCACGCGGACGCCCTGCACGGCCGCGTCGCGCCCGGTCACCACCGCCACCACGCCCGCCAGCGCGGTCGCCGCCGTCGTGTCGACGTCCCGCAGCCCGGCGTGCGCGTGGACGCTGCGCACGAACGCGACGTGGAGCATCCGGGGCAGCGCGACGTCGGTGGCGTAGCGGCCGGCCCCCGTCAGGAGCCGCGGATCCTCGCGGCGGCGCACGGCGGCGCCGAACGGCGTGGCGGGCGGCCGGCCGGCGCCGGGGGCGCTGGTCGCCATCCCGCGCTCAGACCATGGCGTAGCCGCCGTTGACCGACACGACCTGCCCGGTCGTCCAGCTCGACAGCGGCGAGGCGAGGAGCAGCACCATCGGCACCACGTCGTCGGGGCGGCCGAGGCGGCGCAGCGGATACTGGGCGAGGATCTTCTTCGTGCGCTCGTCGTCGCCGCCGCCCGCGTGGGCGCCGAGATTGTCCGTCTGCACGAGGGCGATCGACACGCAGTTGGCCCGGACGTTGTGGCGGGCCAGCTCCCGCGCGAGCGACCGCGTCAGGCCCACCGCCGACGCGCGCGCGGTGGCGGTCACGAGCAGCCCGGACTCGCCGACGCGGCCCGAGTCGCCCATGAGGGTGACGATGGCCCCCGCGCGCCGCGCCGCCATGCGGCGCGCCACCGCCTGGGTGATCCGCAGGGTGCCCGTCACCGTCACGTCGACCTGGAACGCCCAGTCCTCCGGCGTCGAGTCGAGGAACGGCTGGCGGCGGGTGGCCGCGGCGTTGTTGACGAGGACGTCGATGGGCCCCAGCGCGCGCTCGACCTCGTCGACCGCGGCCGCGACGTCGCCGTCGGAGCGGAGATCGCCCCGCACGGCGAGCGCCTGGACCCCGAGGCGCCGTGCGTCGGCGACGGCCGCCGCGGCGCCCTCGGCGGACGCGTGGTAGTGGAAGGCGACGTGCGCGCCCTCGCGCGCGAAGCCGAGGCCGATCGCGCGCCCCAGGCCCTGCCCGGCGCCGGTCACGAGCACGACCTTGCCGCCGAGCGCGAGATCCATCGCGCCGCGTATTAAACCACGGCCTTGACATCATTCCGAGAGGGCCCTATAAGCCTGCCAAGGTCTCGGATTTTCGACCCGCACCCGCCGCGTCGCTCCCAAGGAGGGACCGCATGAGAAGGCTGCTCTCGCTCACGATGGTCGTGGTGGTGCTGGCGGTCGCCGGGGTGTGGATGGCCACCCCCGCGCTCTCCCAGTCCAAGGTGGTGAAGATCGGTGATCTCGGCTCGAAGGTCGGCGTCTTCGAGGGCTACGGCAAGTACCAGACGATGTTCATGCAGCTGGCCGTCGAGGAGCTCAACGCCAAGGGCGGCGTCCTCGGCCACAAGATCGAGATGATCTCCGAGGACGACGAGACCAAGCCGGCCCCCGCCGTGCGCAAGGCCGAGAAGCTCATCCTGCAGGACGAGGTCAAGCTGCTGGTGGGCGCCGTCTCCAGCGGCTCCACGATGGCCGTGATGGACGTCAGCAAGAAGCACAAGACGCTCCACTGGAACGCCGTCTCGTGCGCGGAGTTCATGCGCACGACGAAGTTCCACAAGTACTACTTCAGCAACCAGCCCGACTCGCGCATGCAGGCCAACGGCCTGGCCAAGTACATCCACGACAAGATGGGCAAGCGCGTCTACATCTTCTACACCGACTACGCCATGGGGCAGTCGGACGGGCGGCAGTTCAAGACGGCGCTCGAGAAGCTGGGCGGCGAGGTCGTCGGCGTGGCCGGCGCGCCGCTCGACACCAAGGACTTCAGCCCCTGGTTCGGCGCCATCAACCAGGCGAACCCCGAGGTGCTCTTCCTCGCCTTCGCCGGCACGGACTCGCTGCGCCTGATGACCCAGCTGCACTCGTTCGGCATGACGAAGAAGTACAAGCTGGCCGGCATCGACTGCTTCCTCCTGCAGCAGGACCTGCCGTCCATCGCGGAGCCGATGGAGGGGTTCGTGCAGCTCGCCCACTACTCCGCCTACAACCCGGACAAGCAGATGCAGTCGGTGAACGCGCGCTTCAAGAAGCGGTTCGGCGTGGACGGCAACATCATGGCGGGCGCCTACGACGGAGTCATGTTCTGGGCGGCCGCCGTCGAGAAGGTGAAGAGCTTCGACGCCGACAAGGTGGCCGCCGCCCTCGAGGGCATGTGCCTGGAGAACACGCACGTCGGCACGCAGTGTATCCGCAAGGAAGACCACCAGGTCGTGATGGACATGCACCTCTACAAGGTGCAGAAGGGCAAGAACGTTCCGATCGCACGCCTGGAGGGCCGGGACACGATCGGCGAGCCGATGGTCGGCAAGGACCCGGTGGAAGGCTTCACCTGGGAGATCAAGAAGAAGAACTGATCCGGTCCGCGTGGATTACCTGCTCGCGGTCCTGCTGCCGCAGCTCCTGCACGGCCTCGTCTTCGGGGCCGCGCTGGGGCTGCTGGCACTGGGCCTCACCGTCATCTTCGGCCTCCTCGGCGTCATGAACTTCGCGCACGGCGAGCTCTTCATGCTGGGGGCCTACGCCGGCATCACCGTGATCGGCGCCACCGGCTCGTTCTGGCTGGCGTTGCTGGCGGCCCCCCTCATCGTCGGCGTCGTCGGCGCCGTGACGGAGGTGGCGACGCTGCGGCCGATCTACCACCGCGAGCCGCTCTACGGGCTCATCCTCACCTTCGGTCTCGCGCTGGTCTTCCGCGAGGGCGTGCGCCAGATCTGGGGCGGCGACATGCGGCGGATCCTGCCCCCCTTCCCCGGCTCGACGCCGCTCCTCGGGATGACGTACCCGAACTACCGGCTGTTTCTGCTGGCGGCGTCGGCGGTCGTGCTGCTGGCGATCTGGCTGTTCTTCACGCGAACCCGCGCGGGGATCATCGTCCGGGCCGCGGTCCAGGACGCCGAGATGCTGGACGGGCTCGGCGTGAACGTGCGCCGGGTGTTCACGCTCACCTTCGCGGGCTCGGGCGCGCTGGCGGCGCTGGCCGGGCTCCTGCTGGCGCCCGTCTTCACCGTCTATCCGCAGATGGGCGTCGAGATGATCCTGCTGGCCTTCATCGTGGTCATCCTGGGCGGGATGGGCTCGCTGGGCGGCTCGGTGGTGGCGGCGTTCATCATCGGCGTGGCCCAGAGCCTGTTCTCGCTCTGGATGAACCCGCAGCGCGTGGCCATCGCGATCTTCGGCATCATGATCGTCGTCCTCATCGTGCGGCCGCGGGGCCTGTTCGGGCGGGAGGGCGTGCTTGAGTAAGGTCGTCACGTGGCGGTCGGCGGTCGTGTTCGCCGCGCTCGCGGCTCTGCCGCTGCTGCCCGGGGTCCCGCGCTACTACCTGCTGCTGGCCTTCGACGCGCTGCTCTTCGGCGCCATCGCCATGAGCCTCGACCTGCTCATGGGCTACACCGGCCTCGTCTCCTTCGGGCACGCGGCGTTCTACGGGCTGGGCGCGTACGCGACCGCCGTGCTGCTCGAGCGCGGGGTGCTGTCGGTGTGGGCGTCCGTCGCCTTCGCCCTGATCGTCGTCGGCCTCTACGCCCTCGTCGTCAGCTACTTCGCGACGGCGCGCCGCGGGATCTACTTCGCCCTGCTCACGCTGATCTTCGCCGAGGTCGTCTACACCTTCTTCCGCTACACGCAGACGTTCGGCGGCTCGGACGGCATCCAGGGCCTGCCCGACGCCACGCTGTTCCCCGGGGTGGCGATCGACACGCCGGCGCGAAAGTACTACCTGGTCTTCGTCTATCTGCTCCTCGCCTGGCTCGTCTGCCGGGTCGTCGTCGCCTCGCACTTCGGCCGGGTGCTGGTCGCCATCCGCGAGAACGAGGACCGCGCGCGGTTCCTCGGCTACAACGTCCAGCGGTACAAGATGGGCGCGTGCATGATCTCCGCGCTGCTCACCGGCGTGGGCGGCGCCATCTACCCGATGCGCTCGGCCTTCGCCACGCCGGACCTCCTCGTGTGGACGGAATCCGGCGAGTTCATCATCTCGGTCATGATCGGCGGGCTCGGCACGCTGGTCGGCCCCATCATCGGCGGGGCGTTCTTCACCATCCTGCGCGACAAGGTCTCCTCGGTCGTGGACTGGTACTTCATCGTCATCGGGGTGGTGCTGATCGTGATCGTGCTCTTCATGCCGCGAGGGCTCCTCGGCCTCCGGCGCCTGTTCCGCGGACGGCCGTGGCGCCCGGCGGCGTGATCCTCGAAGTCGACGGCGTCGGCAAGCAGTTCGGCGCCCTCGCCGCCCTCACCGGGGTGAGCTTCGCGGTGTCGGAGCGCCAGGTGTTCTCCGTGATCGGCCCCAACGGTGCCGGCAAGTCCACCCTCTTCAACGTCATCGCGGGTCTCCACCAGCCCAGCACGGGCGCGGTTCGGTTCGCCGGGCGGGACATCACCGGGCTGCCGCCGGAGGCGGTGAACCGTCTCGGGCTGGCCAAGACGTTCCAGATCACCAACCTCTTCCCCGAGATCTCGGTGCTCGACAACGTGCGGGTAGCCGCGCAGTCCCGGGCCCCGGAGTCCGGCCGCCTGGCCTCCCTGTGGCGCCGGCCGGACGTCGACGACGCCGCCGTCGGCCTGCTGGAGGCGTTCGGCCTCGGCCGGCGCCGCGAGGAGCTCGCCGAGAACCTCTCGCACGGCGAGCAGCGCTACCTCGAGATCTGCCTGGCCCTCGCGACGGCGCCCCGCCTGCTGCTGCTCGACGAGCCGACGGCCGGGATGACGCCCGGCGAGACGCGGGACGCCACCGCGCTCATCCGCCGGATCGCGGAGGAGCGCGGGCTCACCGTGCTCCTCATCGAGCACGACATGTCGGTGGTCATGGGGATCTCCGACCGCGTGGCCGTCCTGCACTTCGGGGAGAAGATCGCCGAGGGGACGCCGGAGCAGATCCGGAACGACCCGCGCGTGATCGACGCGTACCTGGGCGGGGCGGACGACTGACATGTTCCGCATGCAGGAGGTGCACGCCGGGTACGGGGCGACGCCGATCCTCTTCGGCGTCTCGCTCGAGGTCCGCGAGGGCGAGGCCGTGGCGCTCCTCGGCCGCAACGGCATGGGGAAGACGACGCTGATGAAGACGATCATCGGCTTCCTCAAGCCCTGGCGCGGCGCCATCGAGTTCGAGGGGCACGATCTCACGCGGCGGTCCCCTCACGACATCGCCCGGCTCGGCGTCGGGCTCGTGCCCGAGAACCGGCGGATCTTCCCCGGGCTCACCGTGCGCGAGAACCTCGAGCTCGGGCTCTCGTCGGTGCGGCACCGCACGGGCGCGCTCCGCGCGCAGCGGCTCGAGGAGGTCTTCCAGCACTTCCCGCGGCTCCGCGAGCGCATCGACCAGCCGGGCAAGACGCTCTCGGGCGGCGAGCAGCAGATGCTCGCGATCGCTCGCGTCATGATGGCCGGCGCCCGCATCGTCCTCATGGACGAGCCGACGCAGGGCCTGGCCCCGGCCTTCATCCGGCACATCCGCGACATGATCGGCGAGCTCAAGCGTCTCGGCGTGACGGTGCTGCTCATCGAGCAGAACGCGCGCGTCGCCCTCAGCGTGTGCGACCGCGGCTACATCATGGAGAAGGGGGTCATCGTCTTCGAGGCATCGGCCCGCGAGCTCCGCGACAGCCCCGTCACGCGGGAGAAGCTCGGCGTCTAGCGCCTCGGAGGGGGGCTTTGCATGCGCCTCGGAGGGGCTTCGCCCCCTTCCGACGGGCGGCTCGAGCCTTTGGCTCGAGCTCGCCCTGTCTCCCCCCAGGAGGATTGCGCGGGCGGAGCCCGCGCTCGAAGCGGCAAGGTTTTCGCGTGAAGCGCCGTGCGTCGAAGGGCCGCATAGGACACTCGGACCGGCATATGATCGGTTCCGGATGAAGAGCTGGTCGGGATCGCTGGGCGCTGGCGGGCGGCGGGGGCTCTTGGGGAGGGCGGCGCTGGCGGTGGTGCTGGTTGGGGGGTTGGTGTGGGCGCTGCCGGTGCGGCGGGCGGGCGAGGAGGGTGGACACCACGCCGCGCACGTCGTGCCGGATCTGGACGCCTTCGAGCGCGCCGGGGTGACAGAGCTGCGCCCAGGCCATCGGACGCCGCCGCTGCGCCTGCCGCGCCTGGACGGCGGCGTCACGTCGCTCGCCGACCATCGCGACAAGCTGGTCGTCGTCAACTTCTGGGCGACGTGGTGCCAGCCCTGCACGGTGGAGATGCCCACGCTGGAGGCGCTCTGGCGCGAGTACCGCGACCGCGGTCTCGTCGTCCTCGGCGTCTCCGTCGACCGCGACGCGCCCCGCCCGGTGCTCGATCCCTACGTCGAGCGCCTCGGCCTCACCTTCCCGATCCTGCTCGACGCCGACCTCGAGACCTCGCGGGCCTGGCGCGTCACCGGCCTGCCCGCGACGTTCGTCGTGCGGCCGGGCGGCGACGCCGTCGGCATGGCCTTCGGCGCCCGTGAGTGGAATAGCGCCGAGATGCGCGCCCTTCTCGAGTCCCTCCTCCCGCACCATCACTGAGGCGAGCAGTCCGGGAGCGGTCCCGTCGCTGGCACCGAAGTTGCCCCTCACTCTGCATCCGGACTCGAGTTCCAAGAGGAGGGCAGTATGGCCAGCATCGAGCAATCCATCGAGGTCGACGTGCCGGTCCGCACCGCGTACAACCAGTGGACCCAGTTCGAGGAGTTCCCACGGTTCATGGAGGGCGTGGAGTCGGTGCGGCAACTCGACGACAAGCGCCTGCACTGGAAGGCCAGCGTCGCGGGCAAGGTCAAGGAGTGGGATGCCGAGATCACCGAGCAGACGCCCGACCAGCGGGTCGCGTGGACGAGCCGGTCGGGCCCCTGGAACGCCGGCGCCGTCACGTTCCACAAGCTGAGCGACCGTCGCTCGAAGGTGATGCTGCAGCTCGACTACGACCCGGAAGGCGTGGTCGAGACCGTCGGCGACGCCCTCGGCTTCGTGAGCAGGCGCGTGAAGGGCGACCTCGAGCGCTTCAAGGAGTTCGTCGAGAGCCGCGGCCGCGAGACGGGCGCGTGGCGCGGCGAGATCAAGGAGGGTCGCGTGGAGCGCGCCTCCGAGCAGCAGCACCAGCAGCGCCGGGTCTCCTGATCGACCGCGCGCCGGCCGGCAGCCCCGGCCGGCGCGTCGGCCGCTCGCTCCCTCCCCGCCTCTCTAGTACTCTCCGCCCTGGAGGGTCGACATGAGCACACGCGAGATCGGCTTCATCGGCCTGGGACGGATGGGGCTCCCCATGGCGCGCAACCTGGCGGCGAAGGGCTACGCGGTCCACGTCTTCGACGTCGCGCCCGAGGCGCTGAAGCGCGCCGGCGCCGTCACGGGCCTGCGTGCGCAGACGTCGCCCCGCGACGTGGCGGCCCGGGCCAGCGTCGTCTTCACGGCGCTGCCCAACGACGCCATCGTCACCGACACCTACCTCGGTCCCGGCGGCATCCTCGCGGGCGCCCACGCCGGGCTCGTGACCTGCGACTGCTCCACCGTGAGCCCGGACGTGTCGCAGCGCATCCACGCGGAGGCGAAGGGCCGCGGCGTGTCGCATCTGGACACCCCGATGCTCGGCTCGTCGCCGCAGGCCGAGAGCGGCGAGGTCTTCTTCATGGTGGGCGGCGATCGGGAGGCGCTGGCCGGGGTGCAGCCCATGCTCGACGCCATGGGGCGGCTCACGATGCACGTCGGTCCCTCGGGGACGGGCAACCGGATCAAGCTCCTGCACAACGCGCTCGGGGCCGTCAACGCCGTCGCCGTCGCGGAGTCGCTGGCGCTCTGCACGCGCCTGGGCGTCGACCCGCGGACGTACTACGACGTCGTCTGCAAGGGGGGCGGCATGGCGTACTCGACGTACTTCGACCGCCGCGCCATGCGCGTGGTCGAGGGCAACTACGATCCCACGTTCACCGTGGAGCTGATGCAGAAGGACGTCGCCCTGGCCGCGCAGATGGCCGGCGCCGACCTCCCGCACATGCGCATCCTCGGGGAGACCCTGGCCGCCTACACGGAGGCGAGGACTCGCTGGGGCGGCCAGGACTTCTCCGCCGTGACCCACGTCGTGGAGCAGCGCTTCGGCGTCACGGTCGGCCGGGCGGCGCCGCCATCGGGCACGTGAGCGGCGCGTCGTCCGCCGGCGCCGGGCCGCCGAGCGGTCGCGGCACGACGGCCAGGCGCGCGCATTCCTCGCGCACCCACTCCGCCAGCAGGCGAGCCGCGGCCGCGTAGAGTCCGCGCGGGGCGAGCTCGCGGAGTCGCGTGGCGAACGCCTCGTCCCAGCGCGCCAGGTGATCGTCGAGGAACGCACGCTGCGCGTCCCGCGCGATGGTGGCCCGGGCGGTCTCTCGGTGCCCTTCCGCCCAGGCCTCCTTGAGCGCGAGCGAGGCCATGAACTCGAGCTCGGCGCCGATGTGATCGTCGGCGTCGCACTGCGGCCCCGTCGTCATGCCGAAGGCGACGTAGAAGCCGGCGATGTCGGCCAGCTGCGTCGCCTTGCCGCCCAGCTGGGGCACGCCGTACGCGCCCTCGTACGGTGGGCACGCCGCCTGGCGGTCGAAGAGCGCCACGTACGCCTCCGCCAGCGCGTCGGCGTCGGCGGCGCGCGCGGCCTGCGCGAGCGCCTCCAGGGCATCCCGCACCGGCGCCGACGGCGCCGACGCCGCCGTCGACGCCCGCGCCGCCGCGCCCGCCACGTCGTCGACGTGGCCTGGCCCCGGATAGGCGAACGCCGCCGCCAGCACGCGATAGACGGCGGCCCGCGACAGCGCCTGCCGGACCGCGCCGTTCACGGCTTCGCCCGCGGCGCCGGCGCGCCGATCACGAGCGGCATCCACGGCGCCCACGACTTGCGGGCGCCCACCTCGCGGTTGCCGCCCTCCCAGGCGGCGAAGGCGATCACCGTCCGGTCGCCGGCGACGAGCCGCGGCGCGTTGGCGTCGTCGGACACCATGGGGCGTGTGATCACGACCGCCCACCGCCCGCTGGTCCAGACGCCCTTGCCCAGCGCGTGCTGGTCCGGCTTCACGGTCATCGAGCCCCAGCCCTCGGCCATCTGGTCCAGCACCGGAGAGGCACGGCCGCGGGAGATCGGGTTCTCGACGCCGAGGGCGCCGGTGTAGGCGCGCGCATCCGTGGCGCCGAGCAGCTCGTCCGGGTAGACGTCGGTCCACGCGTACGGATAGAGCTCCGCGATCGACGGCGCGTGCCCGTCGTCGATGTCCTTCTGGAAGGCCGCGCGCCACTGCATGATGTTCACGCGGCCGCCGGGATTGCCCATCATCGGCGACGGCGTCGCCCCCTTCGGGTCCACCGGGAGCTGGATCGCGATCTGGTCGCCGAAGTTGTCCAGGATGACCCGGTCCGAGCGCGAGGCGTCCGCCCACTCCAGCCGGAACGCGATCCAGCCGCCGTTGTGGACGGCGCGGACCGAGACCTCCTTGACGGCGGCGTCGGCCTTGTGCGGCAGCGCCACCGTCTGCGGCAGCATGGCCACCTTCACCGGCCGCGCGCTCTTCCAGAGGGCGGCGCCCGGGTCGACGATCGGCCCGTGACCGGCGACGCGCGCGGCCACGAGCGGCGCCTGGGCGGCCGCGGGGCCGCCCGGCGCGGCGGCGGCGACGGCCAGGGCGAGCAGGAACGCGAGACGCTTCATGACGGCCCCCTCACGTGATGTTCGTCCGGAACGCCTTGTGCTGGATGTCGTAGACCTCGCGGATCACCACGGGCTCCTTGATCGGCACGCGCACGATTTCGGCCTGCTTGCTGTCGTAGCCGATGACGGTGTCGCCGTCGACGCGGAAGTAGTGCGAGATCTCGGGCGTCGCGCCGAAGAGCGTCAGGGCGCCCAGCAGCCTCCGGTCGTTGGGCGCGTTCCGGTACGCCTCGATGGCCGCCTCCACGCCCCAGCCGAACATCTGCCGCAGGTAGGCCGGCGGCACGTGCACGGGCGGGATGTAGTAGGTGTTCGGCTCCAGGCCGAACTGCGGGTAGAGCGGCAGCCCGATCTTGCGGACCAGCACCAGGTAGTCGAGCGGGTTGTCGGGGTCTGCCTTGTCCGGCGCGTGCATGAAGCCCTGGAGGCGGATCTTGCCGATGCACGTCACCGTGCACTGCGTCTGGCGGCCGCCCTCGACGGCCGGATAGCAGCCGATGCACTTCTCGCTGACGCGCGTCTGCGTGTTGAAGAACACCTTCTTGTACGGGCACGCCTTCACGCACTCCCGGTAGCCCCGGCAGCGGCTCTGGTCCAGGAGGACGATGCCGTCCTCCTGTCGCTTGTAGATCGATTGCCGCGGGCAGGCGCTGAGGCAGGCCGGATAGGTGCAGTGATTGCAGATCCGCGGCAGGTAGAACATCCACTGCATGTGCGGCAGCGTGAGGTGCGCGCCGCGCGGCATCAGCCCCGTGCAGTCGTCCTCGCCGATGTTCGGGTGGGCGTAGTCGATGTCCTCCGGAAGGTAGCCGAGGATCACCTCGCCGCCGGGCGCGGCGTCGAACAGCGTCTTGCCCTGGTAGACGGGCCCGTCCATTGGCTGCACGCCGTGCTTGTCCAGGATGTTGACGTCCCAGCCGAGCGGGTAGTAGCCGTACGGCTTCGTCTCGACGTTGTTCCAGTACATGTATTCCTGCCCGCGCCCGCTCGTCCACGTGGTCTTGCAGGCGACGGTGCAGGTCTGGCAGGCGATGCACTTGTTCGTGTCGAAGATCATCGCGAACTGTCGCTCGGGGCGCCGGGCCTCGTACGGATAGTCCATGTCCCGCCCCAGCTGCCAGTTGAAGACCTTGGCCATGGCGCGCTCCTCAGGCTTTGCGGACGGCGACGAAGCCGCCGGCCAGGTAGTTCTTCATCGCCGCGCTCTCGTTGGTGGGCCGGAGGCCCAGCGTCACCGGCCGCCACAGCCCCGTGCCCCCGATGCCGCCCGCCTCGGCCCGGGTCACGCGGCACATCGCCTCGCGCGGGGCGCCCGTGACGCAGTGCACGTCGACGTTGAAGCCCTTCGTGAGCTCGTGCGTCCAGCTCTTCCGCGTCACCAGCGACTGCGTCTGGTGCGTCGGCTTGAGCCACGAGCGCGTGAGGCTCTGGTGGGAGCCGTAGCGGAAGAAGGCCTGGTAGTTCGTGTCCGGGTTCTTGGCGAGGCCGTCGGGCCGCGACTCGTGGCCCCGCACCGAGCCGGGGGTGGCCATGTAGCCGTTGTGCCACATGCGCATGATCCCCTTCGGCGTGCCGGGGTAGTACCGGGCGCGGCACAGCAGGCGGGCGACCTTGTACTCCGCCTCCCGACCCGGCGCCTGCCAGCCCTTGAACGGGTTGTCGGCAGGATCGCCGTCGACCCAGACGTAGTCCCCGTCGTTCACCGACAGCGCGCGCGCGTCCTCCGGGTTCATGTCCACGTACGCCTCGCCGACGTGCGGCGAGCGCTTGTCCCGGCGGTACATGTCGCCGAACGGCCCGAAGAAGTTGGCCATCAGGTCGGTGTCGATCGGCGTCGTGTGCGAGCCGTGGCGATACTTCGGTGTGTGGAACACCGAGGCGTAGCCGGCCGGGATGAGAGGGTGCTGCGTGCGCAGCAGCTCCTCGGGCGTGACCACGACGTTCCGGCCCTGGCGCGCTGCCCAGTCCCGCCGGGCGCGATCGACGCCGTAGCCCTCGGGCCCGGTCGGCCGGAGCGCCGGGTGGGGCCGCGCCACGAGGACGTTCGGATCGTAGAAGGTGGAGTCGACCGGCTCGCGGTAGATGATCAGGTTCTCCCCGGCCTCCACGAACTCCGGCTCCGGGCGGTAGAACTCCAGCCGGCCCGTCTTCGTGTACCAGGGCTTGGACTCGTGCACCTGCTCCCAGGAGAACGTGCGCGGATAGGTGCGCGTGTTCATGAGCGCGGGAATGCCCTGGGCGGCGAGCGCCTCGAGATCGCGCACGTGGTAGCCCTTGAGGGGCGCGCTGGCGTCGATGATGCGCTGGAGATAGACCTCCACCTGGTTGTCGCGCGCGAACTTCCAGTAGTCGACGAAGCGCCGGTCGCCGGTGAGGTCGGCCAGCGCGCTCGCCACCCCGACGTAGGTGTCCATGTCGCTCACCGTCCCGTAGTTGCGCCGGAGCGGCGTGCGCGGGAACACTTGCAGGAACGGGTTCGTGTTGGAGGCGGTCATGTCCGGGTACTTGAGCTCCATCCAGGAGTCGACGCCGTAGACGATGTCGGCGTACTCGCACGAGCCCGACCACCACCACTCGTTGATCGCCACCAGCTCCTGCCGCGGCAGCGTGTTGAACACGACGTTGTAGTGATATTTGGTGTTCGCGATCTGGGAGTTCGAGTTCGTGAGCCAGATGGCCTTGGTCGGCGTCGGCACGTGCGCGCCGGTCGTGAACTGCTTGGTGCCCTCGCGCTGGATCACCTCGCCCGCGGCGTAGTAGTGGAGCGACTCCGCACGCAGGTAGCTCTTGACCTTCACCGGTCCCGCCGCGCCGAGCTGCGTCTGGAACGGGTCCTCGTACGTGTAGAGCGGCATGCCCGAGAAGAGCGTGTTGCGGTAGTTGCCGGCGTAGGAGCCGACGTTGC
>DASUPA010000021.1:0-2745 GCA_036276335.1 Candidatus Methylomirabilota bacterium
CATGCCGCTCGCGAGCGCCTTCGTCTTCTTGAACACCATCTTGTACTGGCTGGTCGTGAAGTCCGACGCCAGGTCGGGGAGTCGGTCGACCTGCTCGAGCAGCTTCAGGCGCTCGTCGCCCTTCTTCAGGAAGGAGTTGAAATCCGGACGCTGGGACGACAGCGACGTGTCCTTGAAGACGGCGGACAGGTCGCCGGCCGTGCTCGCGGACGCCGCGCCGCTCCGCCCGGCGAAGTCACGCTCCTCGAACGAGGGCGGGCGGAGCCGCTCGCGCGCCTCGCGCGGCGAGCGCTGCTCCAGCGGGCCCGCGCCCGTCCGCGCCTCCTTCTCCTCCTCCTCGCCGCCGGGCGTGAAGTCGGGGAGGTATGTGGACGGCATCGGCACGGCGGGGGCCAGGGCGAGGACGATCACGGCGAGCACGGGCACCGGGAGGAACCGTGCTTCCCGCGGCAGGATGCGGCGGACGATCGTGCGCGGCGACAGCGCGCCCACACGCACGACCGCGTCGGCGACCAGGGCGTCGACGAGCGGCGTGCGATCCGGCCGGTCGGCCCACTCCAGCGCGGTGGCGACGCGGTCCTCCAGCGCGAAGGCGCGATCGGCCAGGCGCGCCGCGTCGGCCTGGCTCGTCCCCCTCGCCAGGCCCCACACCGCGCCCACGAGCGCGCCGAGCGGGACGAGCGCCAGGCCGATCACCATCGCGTACGGGCCGATCGGCCCCTTGAGGGCCATCACGATCACGGCCGGCAGCGCCGCCCAGAACGCACCGCGCAGGGCATGGTGCTCGGCGCGGCGGCGCCGTACCTGGGTGGCCACGCTCCGCACGAGCCGATCGAGAGTCTCCGGATGAGCCATGCCGCCTCCCCTGCTCAGCGCAGGAACGGTTCCTTCGCCCGTGTCGCCGTCGCCTCCACGCTCTCGACGATCTGGGAGACCAGATTGTCGACGTCGATGCCCTCCGCCTCGCCCTCGAAGTTCAGGATGACCCGGTGCCGCAGGGCGGGGGCGGCGAGCGCCTTCAGATCGTCGATGCTGACGTTGTATCGCCCCTCCGAGAGCGCGCGGACCTTGGCGCCGAGGATCAGCGCCTGCGCGCCGCGCGGGCTCGCGCCGTAGCGGACGAACCGCCGGGTGATCTCGGGGGCGTCGCCCCACTGGGGATGCGTCGCCATGACGACGCCGGAGGCGAAGTCGCGGACGTGCGAGGCGACCGGCACCTCGCGGATGAGCTCGCGGAACGTCAGGACCTTCGCCCCGCTCACCACGCGCTCGACGCTGACCGGATGCGCGTGCGTGGTGCGGTCGATGATGGCGTTCAGCTCCTCGATGGCCGGATACCGGACGCGGAGCTTGAGCAGGAACCGGTCGAGCTGCGCCTCCGGCAGCGGGTACGTCCCTTCCATCTCGATCGGGTTCTGCGTCGCCAGGACGAAGAACGGGGCCGGCAGCGGGCGCGACGCGCCGCCCACGGTGACCGACGCCTCCTGCATGCCCTCGAGCAGCGCTGACTGCGTCTTCGGCGTGGCCCGATTGATCTCGTCCGCGAGCAGGACGTGCGCGAAGATCGGGCCGGGCTGAAACTGGAAGTGCTTCCGGCCCTCGGCGTCCTCCACGATGATGTTCGTGCCGATGATGTCGGCCGGCATGAGGTCCGGCGTGAACTGGATGCGGGCGAAGGAGAGCTCGAGACACTCCGAGAGGGTCTTCACCAGCAGGGTCTTGCCCAGACCGGGCGCGCCTTCGAGGAGAACGTGGCCGCCGGCGAACATTCCGACGAGGACGTGGGTGATGATCTCGCGGTGGCCGACGATGACCTTCTCGACCTCCGCGCGCAGACCGTCGAAGGCCGTGACGAACTCCTGGACTCTCGCGTCCTGGGTCATCTGGACTCCTCTCTCATTATAGAGGCCACCGGGTCGGGATCACTTCAACATCTGCAAGCGACGGGCCAAGCGAGCACGACTCCGGCAGCAGCGCAACCACGCGTCCGGCTGCCCGCGCTCCGCGCGCGCTGCCCACTCCCTGGACTGCGCTGCCCAACCATGGACGTTCCGTGCGCTCCGCCCGCGAGCGTCGGGAGGCGATGTGCGACCGGCAACCGGCGTCCTCCACCCCGGAGAGGATGCCCGAGGATTCGAAGCGGCTCAAGCCGTTGCCACCGCCGGCACGATATCGCGATAGATCGCGAGATAGCCGTCGATCTCGCGCGAGGGCGGAAAGTCCCGCTCGACCCGGGCGCGGGCGCGGGCGCCGAGGCGCGCGCGCAGCGCGCCGTGACGCGCGAGCCGCAGCGCGGCCGCCTCGAGCTCCCGGTCGGTCCGGAACCGAAGGCCGTCGCGCTCGTCCTCCACGAGCGAGGCGTTGCCGGGGATGTCGGACACCAGCACGGCGCGCCCGAGAGCCATCGCCTCGAGCACCGAGTTCGCCATGCCGCCCTCGGAGATGGAGCAGTTCAGCACGACGTCGGCCTGCGCCAGCAGCGAGGGCATCTCGACGTGCGGGACGGCGCCGACGTGGCGCGCCCACGATCGCGGCTCGAGCGCCGCCACCAACGCCTGGCCCTCGGCCTCGTCGATCACCGGCCCGGCGTAGAGCAGCCGGACTCGCGGCTCCACCGCGACCAGGCGATCGAAGGCAGCGAGCGGGCGGCGGGGCGCCTTCACGGGTCGGATCCCCGCCGGCAACACGAACAGCACGCGGTCCTCGGGCAACGACCAGCGCGCCGCGAGGTCGAACGGCGCCACG
>DASUPA010000022.1:0-4042 GCA_036276335.1 Candidatus Methylomirabilota bacterium
ATGTGCAGGCCGAACGTCACCCCGGGGTGCCGGCCGATCACGGTGTTGTCCATCTCGATGCACGCGTCGATGAGCCGGTCGGGGTCGCTGCCGCGCTGGCGGTAGCCCTCGCGCAGGTCCGGATCGAGGAGCGCCGCGTACTGCGGCGCGTCGATCTGGATGTAGGTGCAGCCGAGGCGCACGAGCTCCTCCACCTCCCGCCGCGTGAAGTCGACCACGTCCGCCAGGTAGGCGTCCCGCGTGGGATAGGCGCCGCTCGACAGCTTCGGATCGTAGTAGGCCGCCGCCTGCTGGGTGCTGATGAGGGTGACCTTCGCCGGCTTCGTCGCCCGCGCGCGCAGATAGGCGAACTCCTCGCCGCACATGCTCCGGCGCCACCGCAGCTTCTCGACGACGACGGGACGCTTGAAGACGAGCCGCGCGCCCTGCTCGTCGCGGAAGGGGACGGCCCAGCCTCCCTCGCGGTCGAAGCCGGCGAGCGCCTCGATCATGTGCCCGAAGAACGCGTAGCGCCGCAGCTCGCCGTCCGTCACCACGTCGAGGCCGGCCGCCTCCTGCTGCTGCACGGCCGTGTCCACGGCCCGGTCCTCGAGCGTCTTGAACTCGGCGGGCGCGAGCGTGCCGGCCTCGAGGCGGGCCCGCGCGTCCTTCAGCTCGTCCGGGCGCAGGAGGCTGCCGACGACGTCGCTCCGGATCGCGCTCACGCGCGCGCGCCCTCGAGCAGCGCCTTGGCGACGATCAGGCGCTGGATCTGGTTGGTGCCCTCGTAGATCTGCATGATCTTGGCGTCGCGCATGTAGCGCTCCACGGGATACTCGCGCGTGTAGCCGTAGCCGCCGAAGACCTGCACGGCGTCGATCGTGACCTTCATGGCGGCGTCGGCGGCGAAGCACTTCGCCATCGAGGCCTCGAGCGTGTTGTCGGCGATGCCGGCGTCCACCTGGCGTGCCGCATGGTGCACCATCAGCCGCGCGCCGTGGACGGCCATGGCCATGTCGGCCAGCATGAACTGGATGCCCTGGAAGGCGCCGATCGGCTGGCCGAACTGCTGCCGCTCGCGCGCATACCCGACGGCCGCGTCGAGGGCGGCCTGCGCGATGCCGACGGCCATGGAGCCCGTGGCCGGGCGCGTGATGTCGAGCGTCCGCATCGCGATCTTGAAGCCCTCGCCCTCGGCGCCGAGCCGCTGCTCGACCGGCACCGCGCAGTCGGTGAAGTGCAGCGCCACCGTGGGCGAGGCGCGGATGCCGAGCTTCTTCTCCTTCTTGCCGACGGTGAACCCCGGGGTGCCCTTCTCCACCAGGAACGCGGTCACGCCCTTCGCGCGCCGGGAGGCGTCGACGGTGGCGAAGACGGTGACGACGTCGGCGTGGTCGCCGTTGGTGCACCACTGCTTGGAGCCGTTGAGGATGTAGTGGCCGCCGCGGCGCACGGCGGTCGTGCGGAGGCCGGCCGCGTCGGAGCCCGCGCCCGGCTCGGAGAGCGAGTACGCCGAGAGCAGCTCGCCGGTGGCCAGGCGCGGCAGGTACTTCTTCTTCTGCTCCTCCGTCCCCGCCAGGAGGATCGGGAGACCGCCGAGGGGCTGGTCGAGGTACTGCGTGGCCGTGGCCGCGCACGCCGCCGCGATCTCCTCGGTCACCAGCGACAGCGCCAGGCATCCCATCGCGCTGCCGCCGTACTCCTCCGGGACCCAGATGCCGAAGAGGCCGGACTCGAGGATGGCGCGCATCGACTCCTCGGGATAGGTCTCCGTCTCGTCGTAGTGCGCGGCGTGCGGGGCGATGCGCTCGCGCGCGATCTTCCGCGCGAGGTCCCGGATCATCCGCTGGTCGTCGCCGAGGTCGAGCGGCTCCCGCATGGGCCGATACTATACCCGGCGCTCAGACGACGCCGCGCCGGCGCAGGTCCGCGACCTGGTCCGGCGAGTAGCCGAGGGCGCCGTAGACCGCGTCGTTGTGCTCGCCGAGGCGCGGCGGGAAGCGCAGCGCGGGCGGTTCGCCGGTCGGCGGCGCGGGCAGCGCGAGCGTGAGCCCGCTGCGCGGATCGCGCACCCGCACCAGCCCCGGGGCGACCAGCGGATCGCCGAGCACCTCGGCCAGCCCGGCCACGGCCGCGATCGGCACGCCCGCCTCGCGCAGCCGCCCGAGCGCCTCCGCGGTCGTGAGCGCCGCGAACCGCGCGGCGAGGGCGGCGTGCAGCCGCGCCAGGTCGGCGATGCGCCCGGCGTTCACGGCGTACTCCGGCCGGTTGACGCCGGCGAACGCCGGCAGCGCCGCGAGCGCCTTCCACTGCGCGTCGTTGCCGACGGCGACGTAGACGTGGCCGTCGCGAGCGGCGTGCACGCCCACCGGCGCGAAGAACTGGTGCGCGCTGCCGCGCCGGGCGACGGGCTCGCCGGCGCTCTCCAGCAGCACGGGGGCGACCATCCACGAGACGGCGCTGCGGAACATCGACACGTCGATGCGCGCGCCCTCGCCCGTGCGCGCGCGCCGGTAGAGCGCCTTCATGACCTCGCCGTAGCCGTGCTCGGCGGCCCCCAGGTCCACCATGGGCAGCCCGAACGGCGTCGGCGGGCCGTCGGGCTCGCCGGTGAGGGCCATGAAGCCCGCGCGCGCCTGGAGGACGGGATCGTAGGCGGCCTCGTCGTGGTCGGGCCCGAAGCCCGTGATGCCGAGCCAGACGAGCTCCGGACGGACGGCCCGCAGCGTCTCGGCGTCGATGCCGAGGCGCGCGTAGCTGCGCGGCCGCTGGTTGGTGGCGAACACGTCCGCGGGCAGGCGCGCGATCAGCTCGCGCAGGAGCGTGCGGCCCGCCGCCTCGCCCAGGTTCAGTGTGATCGCCTCCTTGCCGCAGTTGTTCGGCAGGAAGTACGCGCGCATCTCGGGCTCGCCGAGCAGGTCCCGGCCGACGAAGCGGTTGGGATCGGGCCGCTCCCGGTGCTCGATCCGGATCACGCGCGCGCCGTCGCACGCGAGCCGGTACGTCAGGAACGGCAGGGTGGTCGCCTGCTCGAGCGACAGCACGGTCAGGCCCTCGAGGGCCCGCGTCATCGCCTCGGCCGCCGGTCGACGACGCGGACGGCCTTGCCCTGGGGGCGCTCGATGGTGCCCGGCGCGCACAGCGTGACGTCCGGGCTCAGCGCGAGCGCGTCGTGCAGCTCGCGGCGAATGCGCGCGGCGACCGAGGGCTCGCAGCCCGGCTCGGCCTCCAC
Organism: Candidatus Methylomirabilota bacterium; assembly: GCA_036276335.1. Classification (GTDB taxonomy): domain Bacteria; phylum Methylomirabilota; class Methylomirabilia; order Rokubacteriales; family CSP1-6; genus AR12. The sequence continues at coordinate 3,212 of DASUPA010000022.1, forward strand.
CACCAGGGTCAGGCGCTCGCCGCCGCCGTCGGTGTCGAGGATGACCTGGTACTCGGGGCCCACCCCGGCGTGGCGGAGCACCAGGCGCTCGACCTGCCGCGGGTAGAAGTTCACGCCCTTGTAGATCACCATGTCGTCGGTGCGGCCGCGGAGGCGGTCGAGCCGGAGCGAGGTGCGGCCGCACGCGCACGGCGCCCGCGACACGACCCGCGTGAGGTCGTGGGTGCGATAGCGCACCAGCGGCAGCCCCTCACGGGTCAGCGTGGAGACGACGAGCTCGCCCTCCACGCCGTCCGCGCGCGGGGCCCCGGTGGCCGGATCGACGATCTCGGCGACGTAGTGGTCCTCCCAGACGTGGATGCCGTCGCGCGCCTCGCAGTCGATCCCGAGTCCCGGCCCGCCCGTCTCCGTCATCCCGATGATGTCGAAGGTCCGGATCCGGAGCTCGCGCTCGATGCGCGCGCGCAGCTCGTCCGACCACATCTCCGAGCCGAAGATCCCCACGCGCAGCGCCAGCGTGGAGAGGTCGAACGATTCCTCGCGCGCGACCTCGAGCAGCCGCAGCGGATAGGTCGCGATGGCCGTCAGCACGGTGGCCCCGAGATCGCGCATCAGCCGGAGCTGGAGCGACGTGCGCCCGGCGCCGACGGGGACCACCATGGCTCCCAGCCGCTCGGCGCCGTAGTGGAAGCCGAAGCCGCCCGTGAAGAGCCCGAACGACGGCGTGATCTGGATGACGTCCGCGCGCGTGACGCCGGCGGCGACGTAGCAGCGTGCCATGACCTCGCCCCACTGCGCCACGTCGCCCGCCGTGTACGGATTGAGGATCGG